>JAFSWK010000276.1 GCA_017444505.1 Rhodocyclaceae bacterium
AGCGTGCCGCCCGTGAAGCCCAGCGTGGTTTGGGTCAGACCGGCAATGCCCGCGCCCAGCACGCCCCCGGCCTGATTGGGCAACTGCGTGCCGTGCGAATGAAAGCGCAGATGTTCCAGCCCGCAACCGGCCAGCAACACCAGCACAAAGCCGCCCACAATCCACGCCAGCGAACGGCGCGGGATGGCGTGATTGTTTTCCTTCCACTCGCGGCGCAGCGACCAGCCCAGCCCGTAGCCCAGAAACACCACCCACCACCACGCCGAACGGCCAAAGAGCGACACCATGATGTCGGCCAGATACGCCCCCACTGTGCCCAGCAGATTGCGCGTGGCATAGCCTTCCGGCACCGAATGCGACCAGCCCGGGTCAGCGGGCGAATAGGCCACCAGCGCCAGCGCCAGCACCAGCGCCGCCACCGCCAGCCCCAGCCAGCGCGCCTCGTAGAGCAAAACAGGAATGCGATCGGGCAGCGCGCGCGAGGCCGCCGAACGGGAAGAAGCGGAAGAAGAACGTGCCATGAAACGAAAGGTTCAACAAAAGCGAAACTGCGCATTATCCCACAGGCGGACGAAGGATGCCGCACGGCAGGACGGCGGGGGGGGGGGGCAGGGCGCGCAAAACCAGAAAACCGCGTGCGGGCGGCTTGTTCAGGGGTGCAGCGGCAGATAGTGGACGGTCGGGCGGCGAATGAATTAAAGTGCCCGCCCGCCGTGCCGTTTACAATTTGATAACTTACGACAACATTCACAAGGGAGGCGCACCATGAACATCAGTACCCTCGGCAGCCAGTTGAACAACCACGCCGCACTCTCTGCCCTGAGCATGAGCACGCAGGCCAGCCGCAACAAGGGCAAGCAGGGCAATGACCCGATGCGCGCGCTATCGGGTGCCGCCGCGCTGCAAGGCGGCGAAGAAGATGGCGCCATGACGCAGCGCCTGCAACAGATGAAAGAATCCGTGCAGGCGCTGGGCGGCACGAAAGACAGCAAAGAGGCGCGCAAACAGGCGGCCATCAAGAAAGTGGAACAACTGAGCCAGCGCGCGAAACAGCTTGAACAAATGCTGCAAAAAGGCTCGCCGATTACCGGCACATTCGCCAAAAACACCGCCAGCGAACTCAAATCCATCGCCCGCCAACTGGCCGCTGCGGTCAAAGACATCCGCGCCGCCAAAGACGAAGGCGGCGCAGAAGGCGGCGGTGCCGATCTTTCCGCCCTGGCCAGCGCCACGGCGAATGCTGCCGCCAATGCCGCCGCAGGCGCTGCGGGTGAGGCGGGCGAGAGCGCCGGGCAGTCTGCCGAACAAGCCGCCGACAATGCGCAAACCTCTGCGCAGCAGGCCGAACAACAAGCCGACCGCGCCGCCGAAGAAGCAAACCGCGCCGCCGGTGAAGCCGATCACGCTGCCCAGCAAGCTGACCGCGCCGCTGAAACCGGCGCCGCCGCCGCGCAGTCCGCCGCCGATGCCGCCGCCGCAGGAAGCGATGCCGCCCAGCGCGCGCAGGGCAGTTCTTCGGTACACGGCGAGGACGAAGGCGACAAGCAACTGGAACGGCTGATTGAGCTGACCAAAATGAGCATCCGCCACGCCGCCGGTCTGCTCAAAGCCCGCCTGAAAGACCAGCACGGCAAAGAGGCCAAAGACCTCAACGAAGCCATTGAGACCGTCAACAAGATGGACGACGACCGCGTCGCAGAATCCGCCACCTACGACAGCGGCGGAGGCTTGCGCGACCTCAACAGCCTCGGCACCCTTGGCCTGAGCGTGCAGGTGTAAGCGCCGTTTTTCCCTCGCAGCCAATCGCCAAAAAGCCCGCGCAAGCGGGCTTTTTGCTGGCTTTCGTGTGTCTTACGTATGTGGGCGGTGGAGAGATTAGTTGGGGAGCTTAATGTCGAGTAGTTGCCACTCGTCCTTTCCTTTCAAGTACTTCAGTTTGGCGTAATACTTCGTTCTGACTTGAGCTCCGAAGCTGTTTTGCGAGTCAACGTAAGCGTGAATTTCATGTGTGCAATCGCCTAGATAGTTGGTTCTTACGCCGTTGCTGCGGATGAGAGGAAAATCCGCGCTAGATGGCGATTTCAGGCGCGGTTCGACAAACGACTGCGACATCACAAAAGCCATGGTCTGATCAGTGCAACTTTTTTCCGCTGCGTGTTCCTGTGCCGTGTCGGATTTTCCAAAAAAATAGAGACCTATAAGAATCAAAAAAATCCACCCCGCAGACACGGATTCGACTTTGGGCTTGGCTCCGCAGGAAGGGCAGGCTTTTGCTTCCTTGCTTATTTTTGCCCCGCATTCATGACATTTAATCAAAGCCATAGTATTTTCTCCTTTCTCGAATCCTATGGGCACCGTGCCTATAGGCCGTAGACCATAGGCTACATGAAAACCATGCTCGTGCCTATGGTGAGCACGGAAATCACAGACATCGGTCAGATTTTTGGGGAGGTTTTGCGACGGTATCGGTCTGACCGTGGCATCTCTCAGGAGGAGCTTGCCTATCGCGCGGATGTCGATCGGACATTTGTTTCGCGCCTTGAGCGTGGCATCAGACAGCCGACCATAACGACGTTGATTGGGCTGGGAAAGGCGTTGGGGGTTTCTGCTGCCGAGCTGGTGGAGGAGGCAGAGAGGGAGTATCTGCGTCAAGACGAGGGAGAGTAATTTCGGCGCAGCGACGCAGGTACGCATGGGGTGGCGCTCTGATACCGCCTTGGTGGAAAAAGGCGAAACCTCGGGCGTTCTGTCGGACAAAAACTGTTTGCTATGGCAAAAAAGTCGCCCGCAGGCGGCAAGAATTTGTACATGTTTCACTGCCTGATTGCGGGTCGTTCGCCGTAGAATCACGCTTTCGCCCGGTGCAAGCTGGCGTGGCACCAGAGTGAAAGGTTTGTTTCTTCAAGCGATGTTCAGGCACGAATCTTGCCTGTGCATGGGTGTCAGAGACACGATTTTCACAAGGGGAACTGTCATGCTGCTCTCAGGGCTGAACAACGTAACCGCCTCGCTCTACACGCAACTGGCCGAGTTCAAAGGACTGCGCGGGCAATCTGCCGCAGAAGGTGCGCAGTCCAGCGAAGTGAAGGATGCCAGCAGCGTGGTGACGCTCTCGGATGCCGCCAAAGCCTTGGTCTCCTCCAAACAGCTCACCTTTGAGGACGTGGGCAAGCAGGCGCGCGAAAAACTGGACGAAATCATCAAACAGACGGCAGAAAAACAGGGCGTGCCCGTCTCGCAGGTCAATCTGGACAGGTCACGTCTGGATGGGGTGGATTGGTCGATACTCTCGGATCAGGAACTGGCAGCCATCAAACTGAATCGGGACGGGCTGTTTAGCGAGAATGAGTCGCTGAATGGTTCTGCGGCGCTGGGCAGCAGATTGGCGGCATCCCTGCGGCCATACCAAGCTGCGTGCATGATGGCAGGTGACATCCGTGGTCAGGGGATGGCCATCAATATGTTGTATGCACAGATGACGCCGGAAGTACGCGAGGCGCTGCACTTCACACCGGAAATGATTGTTGCAGGCAATCAGTATATACGCAGGGATGAGCAGATATTTGGCCCGCTTTTGGGGTCGGATATAACAGGGATTGCCCAGCAGCTTGCGGCTCTTTCCAGTCGTGGCGGCTTGGCGTATGCCCTCACCGGCACGCTGTTTGACCAGCCCGGGCTGTTTGGCAACGCGAAGTCGGCGGGCGGCTGGTTCTGATGTTTCTGTTTCGTTTTTTTCTGACAACAAACAAAAAGCCCGCTTGCGCGGGCTTTTTGTTGGCAGTATGGCGGAAGCGGTGAGATTCGAACTCACGGGCGGTGTGAGCCGCCGGCGGTTTTCAAGACCGCTGGGTTAAACCACTCCCCCACGCTTCCGGATGGGCGCGCCGGGCGCGGCGCGGTTTGTGCAGGGCGGATGGTAGCAGATGCGGCGGCGGGGCGCGAAGGGGGCGAGCGGGCGGGTGACAGTTACATCTTTTGTCTTATATAAAAATATAGACGGATGGGCAGGTTTGTGTTGAAATGGCACCGTTTCGCAATTTTCGCAAGGAACGTCGTTTGCCATGCGCGAGTCGCCTACCTTCAGCCCGCTGTACCGCCAGATCAAGGCGTTGATGCTGGAAGCCTTGCAGGCGGGCGAGTGGGCGCCCGGCCAGACGGTGCCCAGCGAGCAAGAGCTGGCGCTGCGCTTTGGCGTTTCGCAAGGCACAGTGCGCAAGGCGGTCGATGAACTGGCGGCGGAAAATCTGCTGGTGCGCAAGCAGGGCAAGGG
>JAFSWK010000021.1 GCA_017444505.1 Rhodocyclaceae bacterium
CTCACCCGCCATCAGACGGGCGAATAAACCGCCGCCGGGTTCGGCCACGAAAAAACCGCGCGAACACATCGCGCGGTTTTTATTTGCCTGCCCCGGGCGCAGCGGCGACCTTGCCTTGCCCTAGTTCGCGTTCGCCGCGGCGGTCAGTTCTGCTTCCAGCCGGTTGCCGGGAATGTAGCCGCGAAAACGTTTGCCGTTGGACAAAAACAGCGCCGGCACGCCGCGGACATTCCACTGCCGGGCCAGCGCGAGGTTGCGCGCGATGACGTCTGATTCACAGCTCGCCTCGGCAGGCGTAACCGCATTCACCATCCATTCCCGCCAAGTGTGTTCGCGGTCGCGGGCGCACCAGATGTTGTGCGCCTTGCGCTCGGAATCCTTGCCCAGAACCGGCGCGAGAAAGGTGTAGACGGTCACGTTGTCGATGCTCTGCAAATCGCGGTGCAGCCGCTTGCAATAGCCGCAGTTCGGGTCTTCAAAAGTGACCAGCACACGGCTGCCGTCACCGCGCACGGTTTTGATGGCTTGCTCCAGCGGCAGCTCGCCGGACGGCCTGTGCACCAGCCAGATGGCCAGCAACACGAGGGCGACCAGCGCCCAGCGCCAGGACGCTTTTTCCAGCATTCAGCGCACTCCACGAAGCCGCTGCGGCAGGCTCGCGGCGGGGTTCATTTTTTCTTCTCCTGCTTTTGCGCCTGCGCCTTGTCCTGGCCGGAAAGCTCCTTGGCCACGGCGGCGAATTCTTCTTCCAGCCGCTCGGCGGGAATATAGCCGCCAATGCGTTTGCCGTTGGCCAGAATCAGCGTGGGCGTGCCATCAATGCCCAGCTGACGGGCGAGCGCGGCGTTTTGCTCGATGGTGTCCGATTCGCAATCGGCCTGCGCCGGTGTGACCGCTTCCAGAATCCATTTCAGCCAGGCCGTTTCGCGGTCTTGTGCGCACCAGATGTTTTTCGACTTGCGCTCGGAATCCTTGCCCAGCAGCGGCACGAGGAAGGTGTAGACGGTAACGTTTTCGACCTTCTGCAAATCGCGCTGCAAACGCTTGCAGTAGCCGCAGTTCGGGTCTTCAAAGGTGACGAGGAAACGGCTGCCGTCGCCGCGTACCATCTTGATGGCATGGTCCAGCGGCAGCTTGGTCGGGATGATGCGGGAAATTTCGTCCAGCCGCTCTTGCGTGATGTCGGTGCGGCTGTCCGTCTTGATGATGTGGCCGCTGAAAATGTAGGAGAAGTTTTCGTCGGTATAGACCACTTCGCGCGTTTTCAGCACCACTTCATACAAGCCCGGCACGGGCGATTCTTGCACCGACTCAATCATGTCGCCGGCGCTGATGAAGTCGTTGAAGCGGCGTTTGAGTTCCTCGGCCTTGTCCGCCCAGACCTGCGTAGCGCCCAGCAGCAAGGCAGCGGCCAGCGCCCATTCTTTCTTCAGCATCAGATTCTCTCCGTAAGTAAAACCGCCGACCCCGCGTCGGCAACAGGTCGCCCATTGTAAAGGAAACCTGCCGTTTCAGACCTGCCCGCCGAGGGCGCACGAGGCATCGCGGGTGTCTGGCACGTCTTTTTATTCATGACTACAATGTAGCTACAAACAGCAAACAGGAGCGCCACAATGAGAGCCGATGCAGTAGTGCGGGCACGAATCCCCGCCGAGACCAAAGAACGAGCCATGATCGCCTTGGGGCGCATGGGCTTGAGCGCCTCCGACCTGATCCGCTTGACCTTCCTGCGCGTCGCCGAAGAAGGCCGCGTGCCGTTTGATGTGAGCATACCCAACCGCACCACGCGCAAAGTCATGAAGGAGCTTGCCGAGGGCAAAGGCAAGACGTTTGACAGCGCCGAGGCGCTGTTTGATGACCTGGGCATCTGACGGACATGCTCACACCGCACCGGCACGGACAATTCAAGCGCGACGTGCGCCTTGCCAAAAAACGCGGCAAGGACATGGACAAGCTGCGCACGCTGCTGACCTTGCTCATCAAAGAACGCCCCTTGCCTGCGCGCTACCACGACCACCCGCTAAAAGGCGACTGGCTGGGTTTTCGTGATGCACACATTGAGCCGGACTGGGTACTAATCTATTGCGTGGATGGAGACATCTTGCATCTCGCCCGCACCGGCACGCACGCCGACCTGTTCGACGAATGACGGCCATGCGGCGCTCGCCGAAAAGCGTCCGTTGCAGACTGTGCATCGTTTTTCCCGCAAACGCTCGTTGCACAAACACCCGCCGCTGCCGCCTGCTGGCGAAAGCTGATTACAATTCACGACCTCGCTCACCACACGGAGACCGCCGCCATGATTGCCGCTGACCACTACGACAACATCGTCGCCCTCACCGTCTTCGGGGAGTTCACCCTGGAAGATTTGCAGGAAGTCGAACAGCTCATCGAAGACAAGCTGCGCTTCATGGGCGCGGTCTATCTGCTCTTTGACCTGCGCGAGATGGCTTCCTTCACGCTGGACGTGGCCTGGGAAGAAGTGCAGTTCAGCCGCAAGCACGAATACGAAATCGACCGCATCGCGGTCGTCACCCACAATCAATGGCTGAGCTGGAGCGCGTGGATTGCGCAGATTTTCACCGAAACGGACGTGCGCGTCTTCGACGACCCCGACGACGCCCGCTTCTGGCTCACCGACGGCGGCGCGTAGCCGCCCACGCCGCACTGCGCACCAACGGCAAAACCCCGGCGCAACGCATGGCGCAGGAAGCCGCACGCCATCGCGTGCGTGCTCCATTGCGGCGGGGCATCCGTATCACCGGGAATAACATGCAGGCACAGGAATTGCTGGAAATCGTTTTGGACGACATGCCCGCAGAGAATGCGCCCACCTTGCTTGCCTTTTTGCAGGAACGGGGCGCGTGCAGCCGTGCCGATGGCTCTCTGGCGGGGGCGATGAACGAAACGGAGCCGTGCTGCTTTATTTTTCCGCGCATGAACCTGGGGCGTGAATTGCGCAACTTTTCGGCGCATTTTTATTTTGGCAACGGGACGTGGGAAGTGTGCCTGCTGTTTCTCCCTGCCTTGCCGGGGATGGATTTTGAGGGCGAGGCGGCATATTTGGCGCCTGTGCGCGAGGTGTGTCAGGAAATGTTTGCCACATTCCGACCGCGCCGCATCGTGTGCGGCTTTGAGTCAACCATTGAGGATGACATGCGGATTTTTACCATCGGAGAATGACATGCCAGCCAGTACACGCGCCCGCGCCGCTGCGCCCAAAGTGACGCTGCGCTTTTGGATGCGCTCTGACCTGGACTGCGTCCATTTTGAACAGGCAATGGGCAGCGGCTGGTTTGACTGGGGGAACATGACAAAAAACATCCCGCTGCAAGAATGCCTGTCGGCGCCGATGCTGGCGTTTTGGCAAAAGGCAAATGGCAAGACCACCGTGTACCCGGAGATTGATTTCAGCGCGCACACGCTCAGGGACACCGAGTTTTACTGCATTTTCCCAAGAAAAGAGTGGCCGCCCACGCTGTCAGCCAATATCGAAGCGTTTGATAATTATTGCAAGGCTCATTTTGATGCAATTCTTTCTATGGAAATTGAGGCGTTGCTCTGGCCGCTGAAGCGCAAAATCTCGGACACGCTGGAGGCAAGCGGCTACTCCATGCTGATGGCGGGCGATGTGTGGCGCTTGTTCGATGAAGCGACCAGCGGCGCGTTGCAGCTCGGTGCTTTGGTCGATAAACAAGGCACACGCTTGCCAGAGTGCGGCTTTGTCAAATATCCGGTGCTGCCGCTGGAATATGTGGACGATGGCGCCATGAGGCCCGAGAGCGAAGGCTGCGGCTGGCGCAGCTATAAAGTTGTGCCGCAAAAATTACGCGAATGCGCGCCGGCAGCATTTGCCTTGCACAATCAATATGACAGCTTTGGCTTCCGTCCGCTGATATTGCGGCGGCAGGCAGTGGAAAAGATGCGGGAACTTGGTATTTCCCGCAAGTTTTTCCTTCAGCATACGCTGGTGCATGGCACGCCGCGCCAAATTCACCATCAGGAAATCTGGGAAAAAATCCTGGGCTTCATGCGCCTGAATGAGCACGCGCACTTGTATTGACGGCATTTTGCATGGCGGGAAATATCCTCACCATCGCCCGCAGTGAGTTGATTCTGGGCGGGCAGAAAAGCGGCCACTGGCGCGGCGCGTAGTCGCACCAATGGCCAGAAGGCGGCGTTATTGCGACTTGTGCAGGAATTTTTTGTTGCCGCGTTTGCCTTCATGCGGCTTGTGGCCGTCCGGACGGTGATGCGGGGCGCGGAAAAATTCCTTGTCGAAGACGGCCTTTTGTTCCGCGCTCAACTGCCCGTAGAACGTTTCCGCCGCCTTGCGCTGCGCCTGCATGGACGCCAGATGCCGCTGCATCTGCGCCTCATGCGCCTGCATCCGTTCCAGCGCCGTGGCCGGACATTCTTTTTTCCCTTCCGCTGCGGGCGGGCGCATGTTTTGCATCTGTTCGCGCAGCGCGGCGCGGAAGGCTTCCCAGGCGGGCTGTTGCGCTGCGGTCAGTTGCAGGTGTTCGCCCAGTTTGTCCAGACGATGGCTGCCTTTTTTCCATCCGGCGCGTTTGTCGCGGGAAATTTTCGACGAACGCGCCGTTTCGCAATGTCCGTCCGCCGTGCAGCGTTCGACGCGAATTTGCGATTCATTGATTTGCGTGTCCGCCGCCGGTTGCGCCAGCACGGGCATCGTCAGACCCAGCAGCACAGCGCCGGTCAGCAAAGGGGTACGCAGAGACTTTTTCATGGTGATCACTCCTGTAAGGGGGAAACAGAGGCCGCGAAGTGTTGCCCCGCGACGGTGCGCATTAGACCACTTGCGCCGTCGGCAAGTGTTTCTCGCGTGCGAAAATTTTGCATCGCTGTGTCGCGTTTTGCCGCCCCGATACGATGCGATACAAAACCCGCGCCCGCGCGCCTACAATGCGTCCCATGCAGAACATTGACCCTTTCTCCGAAAGCGACCTGGTGCTGATCGTCGATGACGACCGCGAAATCCGCACCCTGCTCGCGCAATACCTCGAAAAGCACGGCTTTCGCTGTGCCACGGCTGCCGATGGGCGCGAGATGCGCGCCGTACTCGCACGGCAGGCGGTAGCCATCATCGTGCTGGACCTGATGCTGCCCGGCGAGGACGGGCTGACGCTGTGCCGCACCCTGCGCGCGCCGGGTTCGCCGCACGCCAACACGCCCATCCTCATGCTCACCGCGCGCAATGAAGACATGGACCGCATCGTCGGGCTGGAAATGGGCGCGGATGAC
>JAFSWK010000277.1 GCA_017444505.1 Rhodocyclaceae bacterium
GTCCTGATAGTTTTCCAGGTGCAGGGCGCTGCTGTTCAGGGCAGTGAGCTTTTCCCGGTTGTTCGCCAGATAGGCGTTGATGTCCTCGCCCGCCGGAATGAAGTCGACGAGAAACCTGGCGTTGCTGCGCACGTCCGCGCCTTGCAGAATCATCTTGGGCAGATCAATGGGGTGAATGGACTGGCCGGACGGTTTGCCGAATTTTTCCGCCGGGGCGTTGGTAATCATGTACATGCTGCGCTGGGCGCGGACGAACACGTCGTAAGGATGCGAGCCGCCGGCGGTGAGCATGTGGTCCGGAAAGAGATAAATGACGGTGTTTTCCAGCAGCCCACGGTCTTGCAGATACTGGACGAAGTCGCCAATGAGGTAATCAATACTGGCGGCGGCAAATTCCATGCCGTCGTCTTCGCGGTCGATGAATTGCTTCATGCGCGCGTCATAAATGCCGTTGGGAAAATGCGTGTTGAGCGTGAAAAGAAACAACGCAAAGGGGCGGTCGGACTGCGTAAAACGCTCAATTTGCAGGCGGGCTTCGTGGAAGAGATCCAGGTCGTGAAAGTCTTTGTACTGACCGATGCTGTTGCTGCCGTCAATGGTTTCAATGCCATAGGCTTGCAGGATGTCGCCCTTGCCCGCCAGATCCTTGATTTTCATGACGGCTTTCATGTCGTAACCGGCAGCACGCAGGACGTTGCCCAGCCCGGTGAGGCGCGCTTCGCGGGTGTGCTGAAAGAGGTCGTTCCAGTTTTCCTTGAAGTAGCCCGGCATGCCGACGTTCTGGGCATAGAGCGCGGCGGCGGACCAGGCGGTGCTGGGCGAGTAGAGCATGTCGTAGAACGTCCATTCTTTCGCGAGCCGTTCCAGATTGGGCAGAAGGCCGGGGAATTGGGTGAAATAGGTGCCTTCGAGCGATTCGAGGGGAATGACGATGATGTTTTTGCCCGCTTCGGCGGTGATTTGGTCGCCGGTGGGATAATCCTGCGGGTCGATGCCCAGTGCTCGCAGGGCATCGGTGAAGCTGGCGTTACCAGCGGTCTTGATTTTGTAGATCTGGTGCAGTTCGCCCACGATGCCGCCTTCGCCAGCGATGCGCGGGGTGAGCAGCAGGGCGATGAGCAGGCACAGCGGCAGGATGATGACTTTGCGCTGCGGCAGACGGCGCCGGGCTGTGCCGAGTTTGTAGAGCACAAAGGCCAGCGCGGTGCACAGCGCCATGACGAGGGCGGCCTGCTTGATGAGGGCGGCGCCGAAGGTCTGGATGGCTTCAAGATTGGTGTGAATGTATGCCTGGTAGTTGAAAAAACTGCCGGAGAGATAAAAAACCACTGCTTCCGTGGCCAGCACCAGCGCAAACAGCACGGCCAGCACCGCACGCAGCCAGCGGGCAGGGGTGAGACGCAGCACCAGTACAAAAAGAAGGGCGAGCAGGAGCAGTTGCAGGGCAGGATGAATCATGACGACAACCAGCGGAAGAAGGGCGGCCAATCAGGCACGCGCGAGGGCAAAAAAACAGATCGCGCGCGGGCGATCTGTTTGTGTGTGCGGGCAATCGCCCGGGGGTTAGTTGCGGGCGGTGTTGCTGGTGGTGATTTTCCGGGCGACGGTGATGTCGCGGGCGTCAATCTTGTTGACGGCAACATTGCTGTTGTAGCCCAGCACCGCGAGGCGGTCAAGCATCGGGCGGGTCTGGTTGCGGAAGGCAGCCAGTTCCTGCTTGCTCATCGGCTGGGCGATGGGCAGGGCAATCTTCATCGGGTCGTGCGGTACGTTGTTGAGGCGCACTTCATAGTGCAGGTGCGGGCCGGTGGCCCAGCCGGTCATGCCGACATAACCAATCACTTGCCCCTGACGCACGCGCTGCCCTTGCTTCAGGTCTTTGGCAAAACGGCTCAGGTGACCATAGATGGTGGTGTAGCCGCCACGGTGGGTGAGGTAGATGACGTTGCCATAGCCGCGCTGCTGACCGGCAAGTTTGACGACGCCATCCGAGGAGGCCATGACGGGCGTGCCGGTCGGGGCGGCGAAGTCAGTGCCGTTGTGGTGGCGCCATTCGCCCTTGATGGGGTGACGGCGACCGCCAAAGCTCGACGAGACACGGGTGAATTCCAGCGGATAGCGCAGGAAGGCCTGGTTCAGGCTGCGGCCTTCAGGCGTGTAATAGGCTTCGTGACCATCCGGCTCGCGATACAGCAGCAAGGTGTGCTTTCTGCCCTGGTTGACGAATTCGGCTGCGAGCACCTTGCCAGAGCGCACGGCAACACCATTGCGATACTGCATTTCGTAAATGACACTGAAACGGTCTCCCTTGCGCAGGTCGCGCGAAAAGTCGATTTCCGTGCCAAAAATGGCGGCGAGCTTGGTGGCAACACGATCCGGCAGACCGGCAGCGTCCGCCGCGCCGAAGAGCGAATGGCGGATGATGCCAGTGCGCATTTCCACCATGGTTTCCAGGCGCGCAGCAGCCTGTTTGCTGACGCGAAAACCGTCGCCCGTGCGCTCGACCAGCAGCGAGGCTTCGTCCGCATCGCCCGCCGGCGGCAGGGTGATGGAGCGGATGCGCCCGTCCTGCGTGACCAGCGCGGAGATGGAACGACCCGCGCGCAGGCGGCGCAGCGAGCCGGTCAGCTCCGGTTGCTTGGCGAGGTAATCCAGCGCGGCTTCGTCGCGAATGTGCATGCGGCGGAACAAACTCTGGATGGTGTCGCCACGGCGGATGCGCTCTTCGACGACAAAGGGCAGGTCATTGGCCGCAGGCGGCATGAGCGAGGTCAGCGTCGGCTGCGCCAGCGTCAACGTGACTTCGCGCGTGGAGGCGGGCGCAGTGCTGGGGACGGCCAGCGCCAGCGCTGCGGGGGTGTTGGCCACCGCAGTGGTGTCGTGCAACTGGCCAGGCGTGACGGCAGTGGCAGCCACCACACCCAGCAGGCAGGAAACCCCGGCGACGGCAGAGCTGAGCGTGCGCGGCAGGTGCGCCGGCACACTCGGCAGGCGCAAACCCGCCATCAGGCCAAACAGTCGGCTGTCGGCAAACTGACGGAAAAAACGGCAGAGACGCTCGCGCAGCGTGACCCGGCTGGAAAAATGACCGAGACGGTCACGAGGCAACAGGGCATCCCGATGGGTGAAACTGGTGTGGAAGGAGAGGGCGGCACGAACGGGAAGACGGAGGCGGGGCAACTGAAGGCGGGGAAGACGACGCGCCGTGCTGCGCGCCGGACGGCTGTCGCGCGGCCCCGGAAAAAGACGCTCGGAAAGGGAGGAGAAGAATTTTTCCAGCCCGCGGTCAATGGCTTGCATCAGGCTGATGGTGAGCACGAAAAGCAGGCCAAGAAGGCTGGACAAGGTGCGGATGACGCTGTGGAAAGCGGCTTCAATCGGGTTGCGGCGGCGAAAACGCAGTGCGCGCAAAGCTGAATCAGATACAATCGCCTTCCTTCGATGAAACATCGGCACTCCTCCGCCGTGGGTAACAAATTTTTTCGATTCTACCGAAAAAAAGGGTGCGTGTGTTCATTGTTGCAATTTTCTTGTGAGGTGTACGGCAAAAATGGTCAACACGAGTGATGCTTTTTCGCAAATCTGGCGAGGAACCGCCGAGGTTCTGGTGGAAGACGAGCTGCGCGCCCGCCTGCAAGAGAGCGAACGCACGGGCGTGCCGCTGCGCGTGAAGGCGGGCATTGACCCGACCGCGCCGGACTTGCATCTGGGGCAC
>JAFSWK010000278.1 GCA_017444505.1 Rhodocyclaceae bacterium
GCGGGCGCGCGCGTGATGCTGCACACCAGCGGCGCACACGATTGCACGCACGCACTGGCGCTGGCGCGCGAATTGCAGCTCGATGGCGTGCATCTTGCCGCCCGCCACGCCGCCGCCCTGCGCGAACGCCCAAGCGTGCCCTGGTGCAGCGCGAGCGCGCACAACCGCGAAGAACTGCGCCGCGCCGCCAGTCTGGGCTGCGACTATGCGTTCTTTTCCCCCGTACACGCCACGCCCACACACCCTCACGCCACGCCGCTAGGCTGGGGCAACTTCGCCGCCCTCGCCGCCGACCTGCCCATTCCCATCTACGCACTCGGCGGCGTCAGCCTTGCCGACCTGCCCCGCGCCCGCATCGCCGGTGCCCACGGCATCGCCGCGATTCGCGGTGTTTGGCAAGACGGCTAAGGCGTCTGCGCAAGCCGCCGTTGTCGGATGATGTCAACAAAGCTATGATGCAATCAATGCAATCAATCTGAGAAGAGGACAACATGGCCAGCGTAACCGTCAGAAACCTGCCCGACGAGGTACACCGCGCGCTGCGCGTGCGCGCAGCACAACATGGCCGTAGCACCGAGGCGGAAATTCGGGACATTCTGGAAATTGCCGCCCGGCCACCGCTGCGCATCAAACTCGGTTCGCTGCTGGCGTCGATTGCCCGCGAAGCGGGCGGGCTGACCGACGAGGAAGTGGAACAAATCAACCAACTGCGCGACAAGACGCCCGCAGAACCGATGAGGTTCGACGACTGATGATTGTTCTCGATACCAACGTCATTTCCGAGTTGTGGCGCATCGCGCCGAGTCCCGTCGTACTGGCATGGATGGATGCCCAGGCCATTGAAACCCTTTATCTGTCTGCCATTACCGTGGCCGAGCTGCGCTATGGTCTTGCGGTGATGCCCGCAGGCAAGCGCCGCACGATTTATCGGGAACGGCTGGAAAAAGAGGTTTTTCCGGCCTTTGCGGGGCGCGTGCTGCCCTTTGGTTTGGAGGCGACCCAAGCCTATGCGGACTTGATGGCGCAGGCGAAAACAAAAGGAAAAGCCATCGGCAAGGCAGACGGCTACATCGCCGCCATTGCCGCGTCGCGCAATTTTGCGGTGGCCACGCGCGACACCCGACCTTTTGAAGCGGCGGGGCTGACCGTCATCAATCCGTGGGATGCTGCGCGGTGACGTAATGCCTCACGCCGTCCCTTCTGCGGCGGGGGCGTCTGCGGGCGGCGTGCCTTCGGGCGTGGTCTTGCTGCGTTCGGGCTGGTAGGCGGCGATCTGGCAGAGGATGCTGGCGGTGTAGGGGATGCATTGCAGGGCGAGGATGCCAATCCACAGCATGGCTTCGATGTCGCCGGTGCCGCGCGTGAGCAGCAGGGCGATGGCGCCGAGCACCAGCGCGCAGAGCATCAGCAATTCCTCGCGGATGGGGCCGAAGAACGCCAGCGCGCCTTGCGCTTTCCAGCCTTTGGGCGTGCGCACAAACGTGCCGTGGCGCTTGATGAGACCGGCAAATACGCCGCGCGCAATGGCGTGCGCCAGGCCGACCGAGAGCACCGAGGCGCCGAGAATGTCGACCCAGGGCGCGTCCATCGTGCGCCGGTAAAGCACGGGGCCGAGCGCGGCCTTGGCAATCATGAAGCCGAGCACCGGCAGCGCCAGCGCCGCTACGGGCAGGCCGAAGGCTTGCGGGAAGAGCAACATGCCCACTGTCCAGGCAAGACTGGCCAGCGCGAAGACCAGTTGCAGCGCGTCGCCAATCCAGGCGAACCAGCCGGTCAGGAAGTGGTAACGCTGGGCAAAATCCAGATTGCTGCGGCCAAGCATCTGCGGCAGGTGCGCCTTGAGAATCTGCATCGCGCCGAACGCCCAGCGAAAACGCTGACTTTTGATGGCGGCAAAGTCCGACGGCGTCAGCCCGCGACCCAGGACGTGATCGACGTAGCGCGTTTCAAACTTGCGCTCAATCAGCCGCAGCCCCAGCTCGGTATCTTCGCAGATGCACCATTCCGACCAGCCGCCCACGTCGACCAGCGCCGAGCGGCGCACCAGCGTCATCGTGCCGTGCTGAATCAGCGCGTTGCGTTCGTTGCGGTGGTGCATCCCGATGCGGAAAAAGCCGTCGAACTCCCAGTTGCACATGCGCCGGAAAGGTTGCGCTTCCCACTCGCGGTGCGCCTGCGGCGCTTGCACCACGGCCACGTTGGGTTCGGCAAAGTGCGGAATCAGGCAGGAAAGCCAGTCTTTGGAAACCACGTAATCGGCGTCGACCACGCCGACGACTTCGGCGCGCGGGTCGGTCTGCTGCAAGCCATAGTTCAGCGCACCGGCCTTGAAACCTTTCCAGTTTTCCAGATGGAAAAAGCGGAAACGTTCGCCCAGCTCGGCGCAGCGCGCCTGCAAGGGCTGCCACAGCGCCGGGTCGGTGGTGTTGTTGTCCAGCACCAGCACTTCAAAATTCTGGTAGTCCATTTGCGCCAGACTGTCGATGGTGGCAATCACCATCTCGGGCGGCTCGTTGCAGCAGGCCAGATGGACGGAAACGAAAGGTTCGCGCTCGTGCGGCAGCGGCTCTTGCGGCAGAAAGCGGCGGTTCCAGCGGCGCTTGAACATCACTTCGCCAAACTCAAAGCCGTGCGAGAGCAGCACGGCGATGGTAATCATCGTCGCGCCAATCAACAGCCCCAGCCCGAAGAGGTCGCGCCGTGTGAGGTAATAATCGGCGGGCACGGTCATGGCGATGACCAGCGTGGTCGCACAACCTTGCACCACGGCCATCAGCCACAGGCGACCGAGGATGTGCCAGTCATACAGGAAAAAGGCCAGCAAAAAGATGGGCACCAGCGCCAGTGCCGCCGCCCACAAGGCTTTTTCCTGCCAGTGAATGTCGGGCGAGACGAGGCCGTCGAGCGGGAATTTCGCCGCGCGGTCGGCGTTATAAATGCCCCAGTACGCGCCCGCCCAGCCTTCGGTGCGGATTTTCCACGGCTGGTCGATGGCCTCCATGATGAAATAATCCAGCGTGGCGCTGCGCGGGTGGGCGAGAAATTCGCGGATGAAACGCGCCTGATTTTCCGGCGAGGCTTTCGCGCGCGTCACCGGCCAGGAATTGATGGAGGTCATTTCCGGCCCGTTGGAAGGCCAGCCAATTTCGCCAATCACAATCTTTTTGCGCGGAAAGGCTTTGACCAGCTCGTCATAGCGCATCAGCGCGTATTCCAGCGCGCTCTCAATCGGCACGCCTTCGTGATAGGGCAGCAAATGCACGGTGATGAAATCGACGTGTTCGGCCAGCTCCGGATAACGCAGCCAGACGTGCCACGGCTCGGCAGTGGACACCGGAATGCGCGCGCGGCGCAATTGGCTGCGGATGCGGTCGAGGTATTCAAACATCTGCGACATCGGCAGATAGTTGTGCAGCATCGCCTCGTTGCCGATGATGACCTGATTGATGTTGCGATATTTGCTGGTCAATTCCAGCAGCGCGGCCAGTTCCTGGTCGTCTTCTTCGCGCTCGCCACTAATCCACGCGCCGACCGTTATCGAAAGCCCGCGCGCCTGCGCCAGCGCCGAGATGAAGGGCACGTCGCGCGTGCCATAGACGCGGATGCGGTTGCTGGTCTGCGCCAGCAAATCCAGATCCGCGCCCACTTCCTGCTCGCTCGGGAAGGTTTTGTCCAGCGGCGACTGGTTTTTCTGGAACGGCGAATAGGCATAGCCACTAATGCGCCCTTGCGCGCCGGTGAAGTTGATGCCCTGATTCAGCTCTTTCCAGATCAGATATTGCCCGCCAGCGACCAGCGCGGTGAGCAGCAGCGCGACGAAGGCGCGCCAGAGAAAATCGGTACGTTGTTGATTCATCGTCAAGATTGTCTTCACAAAACAAAGCGGACAAGGCATGGCCGGAACAGGCGCAGCCTTGCGCGGGCAGGCTGGAAAGTCTACTGCTTCCGTTTGCGATTGTGGCTGCAAAATGTCCGGTCTGGCGGATGTGTTTTGCCGTCGCGGGCGAAATTTGCCACAATTTTGCGCCTTCCCCCCTCGTGTTTGTTTCATTGATGCGCTTGCTTACCCGTCTTCGCCCCCTGTTCTGGCCGTCCCTTGCCATCTTGCTGGCCGTCTTCGCCCTGCGCTACGGCCTCATCGAAGCAGGCCGCCTGCCTGCCGATTGCGACGGCGCCCGCGCCAGCACGCTGGCGTGCACCGGCAAATGGCTGCTGGTGCAAAGTTTCTTGCACCAACGCCTGGGCTGGCTGGCGCTGGCGCTGGCACTGGCCGCGTTCACCTTTGAAAGCCGCCGCATGGCGCTCATTGCCTGGCTCACCGCCCTGGCCGGACTGGTGCTCTACAACTACGACCATGCCGGTGTCGCCGCCATGATGAGCCTGCTGGTCTGGGTACGCGCACCGGCGCGGGGGTAGTCTCGCAGGCGCGGCGAGCCGTTATGTTTTGCGCCGCTGCGCCACCAAACAAAAGGGACGCCCGTGCGTCCCTTTGGCTTTGTTGTGCGGATAGCGTGCCGCTTACTTCTTCTTGCCCTGTGCCGTGCCCACGGTCAAACGCGCGCGGTTTTTCTCGATGGTCGCC
>JAFSWK010000279.1 GCA_017444505.1 Rhodocyclaceae bacterium
GGAATGCGCACGGCGCGGCAGCGGTCAATAATATCCGCCGCCGAAAACCGACAGGAAGATTCGGAATGTGTTGGGATCAATCATTGCCCACAGGGACAAGCCCACCGCCAACACTGCCCACAGCAGCCAGAGCTTCCAAAACCAAGGATGCCCCCGCAGCAATGCGCTCAACGCATCATCGGGCGTCAACAAACAAACGAAGGGCGGCACAAAAACGGACAGGTACAAAAACCACAACAGCGGTGCAGCCGGATGCCGCCCCTGATACTGATAAAAAAACACCAGCAAAAAACCAATGCCCGCGGGAATCGTCAACAGCACCAGCAGCATCCCGCGCGTCATCAGCAAAGGAGGCGCATTCGGAGACGCTTCCGCTACCAGCCAAGCGAGCAGCGCACGGAGAGCCAACATCGCGCGTCGCATCCGCGAAGGGGGTACGTCCTCATCCTCTGCCGCATCCAAAGGCGTTTGCCCTTGCTGCGCGGGGCGGGGCGGTTCAACTGTCGGCGCGGGCGCAGCGGGCGGCGGGACGGGGGCTTGTTGCGCCACAGGCGGTTCGGGTTGCGCAAAGCCAAAGTGTTCCCGCACCGCATCCATGAGGGTTTTCTGCGCCGCCGGTTGTGCGGATTGTTCGGGCAGCGCCACTTCCGCCCGCTGCCCCATCCGCGCACCGCCCAGATAGCGCCCGCAGCGCGGGCAAGGGTCGTCCGCTTCCACCATGAATTCCGTGCGGCAATCTTTGCAGTAGGTCATCTCTGTTTGCGCCTAAAATTGATAAAAAAACAGCCCCGCTGCCACTGCCACCACACACCACAGCAGCCAGATCGGCCAAAACAAGGGACGCTTCCAAAAGAAAAGTGGCGGCAGAAAAACAGACAAGTACAAAAGCCACAGCGCCGACATGTAAGGCGTACCCTGAAACTCCTGCAATAACCACAGAAACCAATAACCAATAAACGCGGGAATCGCCAACACCGCCAACAGCACCAACGCAGCACACCCATCCGCGCCATCATCCTGCGTGTTCGTCGGCACAGGTTTAGACACAGACACAACTTTGGGCACAACCGCAGGCGAGGATGCGGATGCGGTGCTTTCGCCAGCAGGTCGCCACGTCTGCGCCACCCGCTGATGCCCTTTCTCAAGCCAAGCGATCACCAGCGCAATCAACACCACCCCCACCGTCCCCTGTATCCATGCCCGAGGCATCGCCTTCGCCATTACCAGCATCAACGCCGCCACACCCCACATTGTCAGCACGACCTTCCATGCTCTCTCCCGCCACGGCACAGGGGACAGATCTTCCGCCTCATTCCAGCGCACCCCCAACGCCACCACCACCGCACTATTCAGCGTCAACAACACCGCTGCCACAGTGCCGCGCAAGCTCATGACCTCCACCATTACCCACGGCACCAGACCCCCCAGCATCCATGCCGCATTCCAGCGCAGCCCCCGCAAACGTCGCCCCAGCGCCCACGCCCCCAGCACCACGCCCGCTATCAACGTCCAGCAATACGCAGACTCCAGTGGCAACAAACCCGACCACGGCCAACGCGACAACACCCCCCGATCCGCCAGAAATTTTGCCCACCACCCCTGCGCTTCGGGCGGCAACAGAGAAACTTCACGCCAAGCCGCAAACGGATTGAACAACACGCACAACCACCAAGTCCACGCCACCGCGCGAAACCGCAACGCTCCCCAGCCTCCCGCATCCGGTTGCGCGACCTGCTCAACTTGTTCTTCGACTTGATCAGCTTGATCGGCTTGCTCAGATGCTTCGGCTTGCGCGGATTGTGCGGGTTGCTCAGGTCGCGCCACTTCCGCCCGCTGTCCCATCCGCGCACCGCCCAGATAGCGCCCGCAGCGCGGGCACGGGTCGTCCGCTTCCACCATGAATTCCGTGCGGCAGTCTTTGCAGTAGGTCATGTCTGTTCTCCATGACTAGCGGCGGCGCGGGGCGGGCGGACGATGGTTTCCTGAAAAATGCGGCGGGTAGTGAGCATTTTCCCGTGCAGATGGGGTTCGATGAGTTCGCGCAGCAGCGTCTTGGCTTGCGCCAGCGTGCGCGGGCGGGAAAAATCGCCGTGCGCCATGTCCAGCAGGGTTTGCCCGTGCAGGCGCGTGCGCTCGGGCGGGTGTTCGTCGCCGGCGGGCGCGGGGCCGTGTTCGGCAAGATAGACGTATTGCCCGTCCGCCCGCACCGGCGCACCTTGCGCGCCGCCTTCGCGTTCCAGCACGGGCGCGTAGCCCAGTTCGGTGAGCAACGCGAGTTCAAAACGGCGCAGCGCGGGGGCGGCAGAATGCTCGGTGGCCAGTTCCGCCAGCGCCGCGCCATAGGCGGAAAACAGGCCGGGATGCGGGTCTTCGCGGGCGGTGAGCTTCAAAATCAGCTCATTCAGGTAATAGCCGCACAGTAACGCTTCGCCGCCCAGCCGGGGCAGGCCGCCTTGCCAGGCCGCCAGCGTGAGGGTTTTGAGTTCGCCCGCGCCGTGCCAGCTTAACAACAGCGGCTGAAACGCCATCAACTGCCCGCGCAGCGGCGAAGTGGGGCGGCGCGCGCCTTTGGCGACCAGACTCAAACGGCCCTGTTCGCAGGTGAGCACTTCGGCAATCAGGCTGGTTTCGCGCCACGGCCAGGTGTGCAGCACCCAGCCGGGCTGCGCCTGCACGCGGCGTTTGCTGGCGGCACTCATGGCTTATCCGTTTTCGTCGTAGCCGAGGCTTTTCAGGGCGCGCTCGTCATCGGCCCAGCCGCCTTTGACTTTTACCCACACTTCGAGATGCACGCGCGCGTCAAAGAGCCGTTCCATGGCCTGACGCGCCTGCGTGGAAATGCGCTTCAAGTGCTGGCCGCCCTTGCCAATGACGATGGCCTTGTGGCCGGGACGGTCGACGATAACCGCCGCCCAGATGCGCCGCAGCCGTCCTTCACTTTCAAACTTTTCGATTTCCACCGCCAGTCCATACGGCAATTCATCGCCGAGCAGCCGAAAAAGCTGTTCGCGCAGAAACTCGGCGGCGAGGAAACGTTCGCTGCGGTCGGTAATTTCGTCTTCGGCAAAAAAGGGCGCGTTCTCAGGCAGCAGTGGGCGCAGGCAGTCGAGCAGCCGCGCGAGGTTGTCTTCCGTCTGCGCGGAAACCGGCACAATTTCGCGGAAGTCAAAGGTTTGCGAGACTTCCGCCAGAAACGGCAGCAAGCGGCTTTTGTCGCGCAGGCGGTCGATTTTGTTGACCACCAGAATCACCGGCACATCCGGCGGCAGCAGGGAAAACACCGTGCGGTCCGCCGCCGTCAGCCGTCCGGCTTCGATGACGCACAGCACCGCATCCACGCCGCCCAGCGCAGTGGTGACGGCGCGGTTCATCGTGCGGTTCAGGGCGCTTTTGTATTGCTTTTGAAAGCCGGGCGTGTCGACAAAGACAAACTGCGCGTCGGCTTCGGTGCGCACGCCGGTGATGCGGTGGCGCGTGGTTTGCGCCTTGCTGGAAACAATGCTGATTTTTTGCCCGACAAGATGATTCAAGAGCGTGGACTTGCCCACATTCGGGCGCCCGGCGATGGCGACGAAGCCGCAGCGAAAGGGCTGCGCCGCTTCACTTTGCATCCGCACGCTCCAACAGGATTTGCAGCGCCTCGCTTGCCGCAGCTTGCTCGGCGGCGCGGCGGCTGCTGCCTTCGCCGCGCGCGGTCAAATCAAAGGCGGCAACATGGCAGGCGGCGATGAAGGTTTGCGCGTGCGCTTCGCCAATGACTTCCAGCAGCACGTATTCCGGACGCGGCTGGTGCCGCCCTTGCAGCCATTCTTGCAGGCGGCTTTTGGCGTCTTTGACGGATTCTTCGTCCGGTTGCAGATTTTCCAGTTGCGGCGCGTAGAGCCGTTCAATCACCGTGCGCGCAGCGGCAAAGCCGCCATCGAGAAAGACGGCGGCAAAGACGGCTTCGAGCGCGTCGGCCAGAATCGACGGGCGGCGGTGGCCGCCGCTTCTGCGCTCGCCTTCGCCCAGACGCAGCATTTCCCCCAGCCCAATGCGCTGCGCCACTTCATGCAGCCCTTCCTGCCGCACCAGCTTGGCACGCAGCCGCGAGAGCGCGCCTTCGCC
>JAFSWK010000280.1 GCA_017444505.1 Rhodocyclaceae bacterium
AACGTTAAGGAAACGCGCCGGGCAAAGCAAAAAGCTGGAAGAAAGGACAGACAGGCAAGCAAACTGCCATTCACCCCGTGGCGCAAACATTCGCCAGCAGGCCGGTATCCGGGCTTGCAAGACTTGACGCATCGCCTTCCCAAACCGTGTGGTTCAGTGGCATCTTGATGCGCCCGCACTTGCCAACCGTTGCGGGGGCAGCAGCGGAATTGCCGTCATCAGACAGTAAACGGCGCACCGCTTTCCCGTTTAACCGCGCCGCCAGAACGGCGTGCGCAGCACCTGTAGCGGGGGCGGATTGTAGCACAGGGAAACGCCAGAGCAAGGACTATAAATTCATTTATATACAGCAACTTGCAATCCATCCATGCAAACGCGATAGACTTCCCGCCCGCGTTGAAGGGAAAGGGAACCCGGTGCAAGACCGGGACTGCCCCCGCAACTGTAACCGGCAAGCGCGCCGCCCATCGCGCCACTGAACGCACCGCGTTCGGGAAGGCGGCGGCGGGCAATTGAGCCGGAAGTCAGGAAACCTGCCCCCAACCATCTGCTTGTTCTTCCGGGCGGGGCGCACCGGAGGGCGGCCAGACAGTACAGCGACGCGCGGCCTTTTCCGTCTGCGGCGCTGCCTGCACGCCCGCCCTGCTCCGTCCCACCCTCTCTTTCTCGGAGCCACCGCCGTGCAACACAACGACCCCCGCCACCTTCCGCTGCCCGATGCCGCCGAACTTGCCGCCTGGCAAGTCATTCGCCGCAATGGCGACATCGTGCCCTTCCAGCCTGAAAAAATCCGTATTGCGCTCTCCAAGGCGTTTCATGCCGTCGAAGGCGCGCAAAGCGCGGCCAGCCCGCGCGTGCACGAGCTGATTGCCACGCTCACCGCCAATGCCGTGCGCGGCATTACCCGTCGGCTGCCCGATGGCGGCACGGTGCATATTGAGGACATTCAGGACCAGGTGGAACTGGCGCTGATGCGCGCGGGCAGTCACGAAGTCGCCCGCGCCTATGTGTTGTACCGCGAACGCCACGCCGCCGAACGTGCCGCGCAGGCCGAAGCGCCCGCCGCGCAGCAAGGTGGTGCCGGCATTCAGTTTGTGGATGAACACGGCGTGCGCCAGCCGCTGCGCGAAGACGCCCTGCGCGCCCGCATCCTGCCGGCCTGCAAGGATTTGCCCGCCGCGGATGTGGAGCGCGTATTGCAACAGGTCTTGCCCAATCTCTATGACGGCATTCCGCTGACCGAAGTCGAACAGGCGCTGATTCTCGCCGCCCGTGGCCTGATTGAAGTCGACCCCGATTACGACCGCGCCACTGCCCGCCTGCTGCTGCAACGGCTCGCCCGCGAAGTGCTGGGGCGCGTCTGCCTGCCGGACGACCTTCCCGCCGCGCAAGCCGAATACTTCCCGCGCTACATCCAGCAAGGCATTGAAGCCGGTTTGCTCGACCCCCGTCTGGGCGAATTTGACCTGCCGCGTCTGGCGCAGGCGCTGGACTGCGCGCACGACGAGCAATTCACCTTCCTCGGTCTGCAAACGCTCTACGACCGCTATTTCCTGCACATCGAAGGGCGGCGCATTGAATTGCCGCAAATCTTTTTCATGCGCATTGCCATGGGGCTGGCGCTCAACGAAATCGACCGCGAAGCGCGCGCCGAAGAGTTTTACGCCCTGCTCGCCTCGTTCCACTTCATGAGTTCCACGCCCACGCTGTTCAACAGCGGCACGCGCTTCTCACAGCTTTCCTCGTGCTATCTCACCACCGTGCACGATGACCTGGACAGCATCTTTCAGGCCATCAAGGAAAACGCCCTGCTGCAAAAATACGCCGGCGGGCTGGGCAACGACTGGACGCCCATCCGCGCGCTGGGCAGCCACATTCGCGGCACCAATGGCGAAAGTCAAGGCGTCATCCCCTTCCTCAAAGTGGTCAACGACACCGCCGTCGCCGTCAACCAGGGCGGCAAGCGCAAGGGCGCGGTCTGCGCCTTTCTGGAAACCTGGCATCTGGACATCGAAGACTTTCTGGAACTGCGCAAAAACACCGGCGACGAGCGCCGCCGCACGCACGACATGAACACCGCCAACTGGGTGCCCGATCTCTTCATGCGCCGCGTCTTCGCCAATGAAGAATGGACGCTCTTTTCCCCCAACGACGTGCCGCACCTGCACGACCTCTACGGCAAGGAATTTGACACCGCCTATGTTGAGTGCGAAGCGCGCGCCGAGCGTGGCGAAATCAAGCTCTTCCGCAAAATCCCCGCCGTACAGCTCTGGCGCAAGATGCTCACCATGCTGTTTGAAACCGGCCACCCGTGGATTACCTTCAAAGACCCCTGCAACCTGCGCAGCCCGCAGCAACACACGGGCGTCGTACACTCCTCCAACCTGTGCACCGAAATCACGCTGAACACCTCGGACGACGAGACCGCCGTATGCAATCTCGGCTCGGTCAACCTCGTCGCCCACCTCAAGGACGGCGCGCTGGATACCGACAAGCTCGCCCGCACCATCCGCACCGCCGTGCGGATGCTCGATAACGTCATCGACATCAACTACTACGCCACCCCCAAAGCGCGCCGCGCCAATTTGCGCCACCGCGCCATCGGACTGGGCATGATGGGTTTTTCCGACTGCCTGCACGCGCTCAAAATTCCCTACGCCTCGCCCGAGGCCGTCGAATTTGCCGACCAATCCGCCGAGCTGCTCTGCTGGCACGCCTACTGGGCCAGCGCCGAGCTTGCCGCCGAACGCGGCAGCTACGCCAGCTATGACGGCAGCCTCTGGTCGCGCGGAGAACTGCCGCCGGACACCCTCGACCGTCTGGCCAGCGCGCGCGACGCCGAACACCTGCAAATCGACCGCAGCGCCCGACTGGACTGGAACGCCCTGCGCGAGCACATCGCCCGCCACGGAATGCGCAATTCCAACTGCATCGCCATCGCCCCCACCGCCACCATCGCCAACATCGTCGGCGTCAGCGCCAGCATCGAGCCGGACTATCAAAACCTCTACGTCAAATCCAACCTCTCCGGCGAATTCACCATCACCAACCCCTGGCTGGTGCGCGAACTCAAAGCCCTGGACTTGTGGGACGAAGTGATGGTCGCCGACCTCAAATATTTTGACGGCTCGCTGGCCAACATCGAACGCATCCCCGAAGAACTGCGCCGCCGCTACGCCACCGCCTTTGAAATCGACCCGCGCTGGCTGATTGAAGCCGCCGCCCGTCGGCAAAAATGGATTGACCAGGCGCAATCGCTCAACCTCTATCTGGCCGAAGCCTCCGGACGCAAGCTCGACGAACTCTATCGTCTGGCCTGGACGCGCGGGCTGAAAACCACCTACTACCTGCGCACGCTTGGTGCCAGTCAGGCGGAAAAAACCTCCACGCCGGTTGCCGCCGCCGCCGCGCCCAAGTTTTGCTCCATCGACAACCCCGATTGTGAAGCCTGCCAATGAACGCCACTTTTTTTGACGACTGGGACGCCGCCCCTTCTCCTGCCCCCGCGCCCGCACAAACCAGCGGCAGCGCCGCGCTTGCCCCCGTGCGCGCCGACGACAAGCGCGTCATCGGCGGGCAAGCCGACATCAACCAGCTCGCCCCCTTCAAATACCCGTGGGCATGGGAATTTTTCCTCAACGCCAACCGCAACCACTGGACGCCGCTGGAAATTTCCATGGCGCAGGACGTGCACGACTACCACCGCACGCTCACCGCCGCCGAACGTCACGTCTTTGAAAACGTGCTCGCCTACCTCACCACCTCCGACATCCTCGCCATGCGCAACATCGGACTTGCCGTGATGGAAAAGATGAGCGCGCCCGAGTTGCAAATCTATCAGGCGCGGCAAGTCTATGAAGAAGCCCTGCACACCTGGACGTATCAGCACTGCATCGAATCCATCGGGCTGGAACAGGGCGAGATTTACAACCGCTACCGCGTCGTCCCTGCCATTTACGGCAAGATTGCGCTCGCCAACCAGCGGCTGTCCAAAATCCTGCATTCTGACCTTGACCTGTCCGACCGCGACAACCTGCACGAATTTGCGCTGTCTTATTTCTTCTTCGCCGCCATCTTTGAAGGCTGCTGGTTCTACAACGGTTTTACGCCCATTTTCGCCCTGCAACGGCGCGGCCTCATGAAAGGCACAGCCGAACAACTGCAATACATCATGCGCGACGAAGTGCTGCACTGCGCCTTTGGCATCCGCGTCGTGCGCGAACTGCTGCACGAAGAAAACCTCACGCTCGACCCCGCCGCCGTCCGCCAGCTCTGGCAAGAAGCCGAAGCCGCCGAAGACGCCTACGCCCACTACATCCTGCAAACGCCCATCCTCGGCTACAACGCCGACCTGCACCTGGCACAATTTCGCTTCATCGCCAACCGCCGCGCCCGTCAACTTGGACTGGAAGACCCCTTCCCCGGCGCCGAAAACGCCCTGCCCTGGCTGGACGAACAAGCCAACCTGCGCAAAGAAAAAAATTTCTTTGAAACCCGCGTCACCGAATACCAAACCGGCGGTGCCTTGCAGTGGGATTGACGCCCGCCACCAACCCGTCCATGCCCACCACACCACACCTCACGCCGCAGCCATGACAGGCACGGGCGGCAGCAAACTGGCGTATTACAATATGGCAAACTCAGACATGACAAATCAGGGGGGACTATCCGATGCACCGGCTAACCATCGACATGACAGACCAACAACACCAAAACCTGAAAGCATTGGCTGCGGAGCGAGGCAAGACCGTCAAACAATACACGCTGGAATGCTTGTTCCCTGATGATGCAGAAGAAGCAGCATGGCAAGAACTGAAAGCCTTGCTGCTCGCACGCATTCGTTCCGGACTGGCGGGCAATGTGTCATCCAAGAGCATTGATGACATTATCAATGAGGAGTTTGGCGAGGAACATTTGTGACTGCCTACGTTTTCACCGACGAGGCAGAGACGGACATGCGCGCTATCGCCCGCTACACGCGCAAGGTATGGGGAGCAGCACAGGGTCGTCGTTATATCGCAAAACTGAAGCAGGGAATTACTGCGCTTGTTGATGGGAGCAAGCCATTCAAAGACATGGGCGGAATTTGTCCAGGGCTGCGAATGGCGCATTGTGAACATCACTATGTCTTCTGCTTGATGCGCGAAGACGAAGCGGCTCTGGTCGTGGCTGTTTTGCATGAGCGCATGGATTTCTTGGCTCGCCTGTCAGTCCGGCTTGGCGCAACAACTCGGCATTGACTGCGCCCGCTTGCGAATCAGCGCCTTGAGCTGCATTGCGTTCGTGGTTCTCACAGCAGCACTTCCAGATAACTACGGATTTTCTTTTCCACGCCGAGGGCGTGGGCGTAGTGCAGCAGTTTCTGCACATCCTTGTCGCGACTGCGGGCGTACTGTTTCATCGCCGGATTGAGCACCTGCACGTCCGCGACGCGCTGCCCGCGCAACATGTCGCACAGCGTGCGTTCCAGGTCATAGGCGCGCACCTCGTTGCCATAGCTCGTCCTCACCGTCGCCAGCCCCAGCGCAAGAACATCGTCTGCACATGTCCGCACCTCAATGCCCGCCTCGCGCGCCTTGCTCGCCCGATACGCACGCGGAAAGGTCATGGTAAGCACAAGGGGCGTGCGGTCGCTGTAACCGTGCAGATAGAGCGCCGTACCGTCGGAAAAAACGCCCTTGGGAAAGCGAAACTGCGCAGCAAGAAACTCGTCCCCCCACGCACTCGTCAGGCAATAGACGCCACGCTGCACGCGCGCCAGCGCACCCGCCCTCACCATCTCCGAAATGCGCGCCCGCGCAATGCCGCAGCCCGCCACCTGCGCAGCCGTCACCAGCCCGCCGTTTGATTGCGCCAGTTCAATGATTGCCTGCATACCCGCCCCGCCACGTAGTCCGTTTGCACTGAATATTTTCTCATATTCAGTCGATATGTACACACCACCTACCCATCTGGAAAACGGACGGGCTACGCCCCCCACCGCCAGCGGTCGAGTTCGCGGCGTTCGCGTTTGGTCGGGCGCTCGCCGCCCGGTGCCATGCCTTGTGCCTTTTGCTGGCGCAGTTCCTCGCGCCGCTGCGTGCTCTCTGGCGTCTCGGCGTACAGCGTCTGCGCCACGCTCGCCGGGCCGCGCTGGGCGCTTAACGCCTGCACATGCACCTCAATGGCAAAGCTGCCCTTTTGCACCGCGATGCACTCGCCCACGCGCACCTCATGCCCCGGCTTGCTCTTGTTGCCATTGACGCGCACCTGTCCGGCGGCGATGGCCTCCACGGCCAGCCGGCGGGTTTTGAAAAAACGGGCCGCCCAAAGCCACTTGTCCAGACGCACCCGCCCCGCATCGTCCGCAGGCGGCACCGCAACGTGTTTCATACAACCCCTTTTTAATAGCGCACAACACC
Organism: Rhodocyclaceae bacterium; assembly: GCA_017444505.1. GTDB lineage: Bacteria > Pseudomonadota > Gammaproteobacteria > Burkholderiales > Rhodocyclaceae > JAFZMK01. The sequence goes on from JAFSWK010000280.1 coordinate 6,402, forward strand.
CCGCCATTGTAAGCGGCAGCGCGCCGAAAAAAAGCGCCCCTTCCGGGGCGCTTTGTGTTGAAGGCGCTGCGTCAGAACAAATATTGCACTTCCACATTCGCCGCCACGCCTTTGCGTTTTCCGGCGTAGCCGGTCACGCCTACGTTCGTGGTGAGGTTTTGGCGGGGCTGGAAGGTGAGGCCGGCGTCGATTACGGCGCTGTTGCCTTTCATCGTCGGCGCGGGAACGTCGAAGGAATAGGCGGTGGCGCGGGCGGTGCCGTCGAACTCTCGTTCCCACGCCGCGCCTGCATAGGCTTGGGTTTGTTGCGAAACCGCCCATGTGCCTTTCGCGCCGATACGGCTGCGGGAACTCTTTACGGCGTTGAAGTGGTACGGGTCAAGGGCGACGGTGGTGTCCTTGCCGTCCATGTGCGTGTACAGGTATTGCCCGAAAACTTCCACCTGCGTGTTCGCACCCGTCTGCCAGCGATAGCCCGCGCCGACGTGCCCGCCCAGGTAGGGGGTGCGGATGTCGTATTGCGCGCGCTGGCCGGTGGCGGCGTCTCTCAGGTCGTCGGTGTGCCAGTTGTTGTGGATGCTGCCCGCGTGCACCGAGCCTTCCACAAACGGCGCGCCGTTGCCACGCGGGGCGAGGTTCACGCGGGCGAGC
>JAFSWK010000281.1 GCA_017444505.1 Rhodocyclaceae bacterium
CAGACAAAAAAAGGGTGTGCACGAAGGCACACCCCAACCCCAACAGAGAGACCGTGAGCAGTCCACAGCGAACCAAAACGCATGTAAGGACTACCCGAGCGAGCGCCATTCTACCCACGATGAAAACAGGGATATTGACGAACATCAAAAACATCACCGAAAGGTAACAGACAGTATCACTGCGCCGGATTATCCGTTTTTTCCGTTTCCCCTTCCTGCGGCGGCAGTTCATCGCGGTCGTCCATCAAAATCCGGTACGCTGGCCCTTCCAGATCGTCATACTGCCCCGAACGCACCGACCACCAGAACACCCCGGCAATCAGAAACACCAGCACGACCGACAGCGGAATCAGAATCGACAATGCACTTTCCATGAACTTCCTCCTCGCACGCAGACAATTTCATACAGCCTGCGCAACTTGTAACACTCTATCCGGCGCCCCTCTCAGCGCACGGGAGCAGTCCTTTGTCTTTCAGTCATTCGCCTGCCTGGGTGCTTCCAGCAGAAGCGTTTTTACCCCTTGCTTGCCAAGCAGTTTCACGGCTTCCTTGTCAAAGGACGCAAAAGCGGCATCGCTATCGTGCGCCATTGCCCGTCCTGCACATGCGTTGACGCCATCGGCAAAATCGCCGCCCTTTTCCAGCATACGCAAACCGGCGGCGACTTCATCCGCATGAAACACCAGATTTTTGATGCACAGCACTTTTTCAATGCCCGCCACAATTTCAGCCGCAGTGAAACGATAGCCGCGCTGCATGACCCAGACCATTTCGCAGAAAGCATGCGTCGGGAATATCACGGCGTCACAACGTTCCAGCAGCTCGGCGACAACGAGCGCCTGCTTCGCATCCTCATCAGACGCCCCGCAGACCAGCAGACGCAAGATGACATTGGTATCTGCAATGATTTTCATCACAGTCCTTTCATACCCGCTGCCACATGGCCGTCTTCAATAATGCGCTTGATGTCGGCGTCGCTGAGGTGGATATTGGTTTTCATGCAGCCCATGACTTCGCGCGCACTCACCGTCTTGCCCTCTGCGCGCAGCGGCGTGATGGTGGCGGCACCGCCCTCATGTTTTTCCACGCGGATGCGGCTGGCGGCTTCAATACCGAGGTAATCGAACAGCGCAGCGGCGGTCAGTTCAACAGCTTGCATGGGACAGACTCCAAAGGGCTTGGAACAGAGCTGCCATTCTACGGCGCGCAGGGCAACAACACCAAGACATCGGCCACATCCCAAAACGTTCCCTCTTTTGCATCGTACAGCCAAGACGCTCATCTCATGGAAAGCGCAACGTCAGCGCCGCACGATGCTTGCCCCCGTATACATGGCATTTCTCATACTGTTTTCCCTTTCTTTCCGCTTGCCGGAAATTGCCTTGGCGAGCGCGCCAGACGCAGGGCGTTGAGGACGACGAGCAGCGAGCTGGCGGCCATGCCGACGCCGGCCATCCAGGGCGTGACGATGCCGCTGATTGCCAGCGGCACGGCGGCGAGGTTGTAGCCGAATGACCACCAGAGGTTTTGTTTGACCACGCGCAGCGCGCGGCGGCTGAGGCGAATGCCACGCGCCAAATCGCCCAGATGGTTCGACAGCAACACAATGTCGGCCTGATTGCGCGCCAAATCCGTGCCGCCGCCCATGGCGACGGATACGTGCGCCTGCGCCAGCACGGGGGCGTCGTTGACGCCGTCGCCGACCATGGCGACGACTGCGCCAGCCTGACGCTGGCGGGCGGCGAGCCAGTCGTGTTTTTCCTGCGGCGAGAGCGCGGCGTGCGCTTCTGCCACATGCAGCGCGCGGGCGACGAATTGCACGGGCGCATTCGCGTCGCCACTGAGGATGACCGCCGGACAGCGTTCGGCGCGCAGTTGTTCCAGCAGGACGGGGGCGTCTTCGCGCACGCTATCGCGCAACACAAACAGCGCGCGCCAGCGTCCGGCCTCACCCAGTGCGACGAGGCTGGCGCCCGCCGTTTGCGCTTGCGCCTGCACTTCGGGCGCGGGCATCGGCGTGCCGGTCAGCTCTGCGACAAACTCGGGACGCCCCAGCCGCAGCACGGTGCCATCGGCCAGTTGCGCTTCCATGCCTTGTCCGGTGATGGAGCGCGCGCTGCCCGCCAGCGTGCCTTCGGCGGGCGCGGCGGCGCGCAGGGCGCGGGCGATGGCGTGTTCTGAACCGGCTTCCATCGCGCTGGCCAGCGCCAGTTCGTCTTGCGCGGCGGCATCTGTTTGCGCGGCTGTCCAGATGTGTTCGAGTTGCAGTTTGCCGACGGTGAGCGTGCCGGTTTTGTCGAAGGCAAAAATGTTGGCGCGCGCCAGCGTTTCAATAGCGTGGCCGCGCGTGACCAGCACGCCGATGCGCGCCAGCGCGTCAGTGGCCACCGTCATCGCCACCGGCGTGGCCAGCGACAGCGCACACGGGCAGGCAACGACCAGCACCGAGACAAACACCCACAGCGCGCGCTCGGGCTGGTAATAGTGCCAGCCCAGCCAGGTAGCGGCGGCCAGCGCGAGGATGCTGACGATGAACAGACGCGCCACGCGGTCGGCCACGCGCGCCACGCGCGGGCGTTCCTGACTGGCGCGCTCCATCAGGCGGCGGATGGTCGCCAGCCGCGTCATCTCGCCCACTTGCCGCACTTCCACCCGCAGCGCGCTGGCGACGTTGATGCAGCCGCCGGTGACGGCATCGCCCACGGTTTTCGGCACTGGCAGGCTCTCGCCGGTGAGCAGCGATTCGTCCGCTTCGCTCTCGCCTTCCACCACCAGCCCGTCCGCCGGAAAAGTCTCGCCGGGGCGCACGCGCACGCAATCGCCCACCTGTAATTCGGCCACTGGCACGCGCGCGGCGTTGCCTGCGGCGTCCAGCCGTTCCGCGAACATGGGCAAGATTTTCGCCATGCTTTCCACGCCGCGCATCGCCCGCTGGCGGGCAATCATTTCCAGATAGCGCCCGAGCAGCAGCAAAAAGACGAACATCGTCACCGAGTCAAAATAGACTTGCGGACCTTCCGTGAAGGTTGCCCAGACGCTGGCGACAAAGGCGCTGCCCACGCCCAGCGCCACGGGCACGTCCATGCCCGGTTCGCGCATCCGCACATCGCGCCAGGCGTTGCGGAAAAACGGCGCGGCGGAATATAGCACCACCGGCAGCGTGAGCAGCAAACTCGCCCAGCGCATGAGGTTTTCCGCGCTCATGGAAAGGTCGCCCGCCGGTGCAATGTAGGCCGGAAAAGCGTACATCATCACCTGCATCATGCCGAAACCGGCAACGAACACGCGCCAGAGCATTCCGCGCCGTTCGCGCTGCGCCAGCACTTCGGCCTGTTCCGCGTCATACGGCCAGGCGCGGTAGCCGATGGACTGAATGGCGGCAAGGATGTCTGACAGGCGCGTCTCGCGCGTATCCCAGCGCACGCGCGCGCGCCGCGTGGCGTAATTGACCGAGACTTGCCGCACACCGGGCTGGCGGGCAATGTGGCGCTCGTTGAGCCAGACGCAGGCGGCACAGGTCATGCCTTCGAGCATCAGCGAGGCTTCGCGTTCAAATTCGCCCGCTTCCTGCACAAACGATTGCTGCACCTGCGGATGGTCAAACAGACCCAGTTCCTGCAATTCCAGCGGCAGCGCCTCTTTGCGCGATTCGGGCATGGCATCGCGGTGTTGGTAATAGGCGGTCAGGCCGCTGTCGACAATGGATTGCGCCACGGCCTGACAACCGGCGCAGCACATTTGCCGCTCTTGCCCGTTGATGGCCACCGGAAACGCCGCGCCGTCTTGCGGCAGCGGCAATCCACAGTGATAGCACTCTGCTGCTGCGCCCATCGCCGCTCCCGTCTCCCCCCGCTTTAGCGCATACCCATGCGCAGCGCGCCATCCAGACGGATGACCGTGCCGTTGAGATAGCTGTTTTGCACAATATGGCAGACCAGCGCGGCATATTCCTGCGCTTTGCCGATGCGCGCGGGAAACGGCACTTTCTTGCCCAGCGAGGTTTGCACTTGCTCGGGAAAGCTGGACAGCATCGTCGTTTCCATGATGCCCGGCGCGATGGTCATCACGCGCACACCGCTGTGCGCCAGTTCGCGCGCCGCCGGCAGCGTCATGCCGACGATGCCGGCCATGGAAGCGGCAAAACCCGCTTGCCCAATCTGCCCTTCAAAGGCGGCCACCGAGGCGGTGTTGATGATGACGCCGCGCTCGCCGTCTTCGTCGGGCGTGTTGTGCGCCAGCTCAGCGGCAACCAGCCGCAGCATGTTGAAGCTGCCAATCAGGTTGACGCTCAGGGTGCGCGAAAAGGTGTCGAGGCGGTGCGGGCCGTCGCGCCCCACGATTTTTTCGGCAGGTACCACCACGACACAATTGACCAGACCGTCCAGCCTGCCAAAATGCGACAACGCCACCGAAACCGCTTTCGTGGCCTGCGCAGTGTCGCTCACATCGGCTTGCGTGAACGCAGCCGCCTCACCCAGCTCTTTGCACACCGCTTCGCCCAGTTCGCGGTTGCGGTCGACCAACAACACTTTCGCACCGCGCGCCGCCAACATGCGGGCAGTCGCCGCACCCAGCCCGGAACCCGCGCCGGTCACCAGAAATACGCTGTTTTCGATTTTCATGTTGCACTCCCCCTGGCGATGCGCGATGCGCGCGCCTGACAGATATGAAGCCTAGACCGAAAAGGACGAACCGCAGCCGCAAGTGGTCGTGGCGTTCGGGTTGCGGATGATGAACTGCGAACCTTCCAGCCCTTCGGTGTAGTCGATTTCGGCGCCAACCAGATATTGATAGCTCATCGCGTCAATCAGCAAGGTGACGCCGTTTTTCTCAAACTGCGTGTCATCCTCGGCCACCACTTCGTCAAAGGTGAAACCGTACTGAAAACCGGCGCAGCCGCCGCCGGTGATGAAAACGCGCAGTTTCAGCGCCGGATTGCCTTCTTCCTCAATCAGCTCGCGCACCTTGTTGGCCGCGCTGTCGGTAAATACCAGCAAGGGTTCTTCCGTTTTTACTACATCATCCATGGTGCTTTCTCCTGTTTGCCGCCGCGCAGCGCGCGCGCCGGTTCAAAAAACATGTGTACTTACGGGCAGACGGCCACTGCATCCAGCCCCGCCGTTTCTTCCAGGCCGAACATCAGGTTCATGTTTTGCACCGCCTGACCCGCCGCGCCTTTCACAAGGTTGTCAATCACCGACAAGACCACCACCGTGTCGCCTTCCTGCGGACGGAACACGGCCAGCCGACAGAGATTGACCGCACGCACCGAGCGCGTTTGCGGATGGCTGCCCGCCGGCATCACGTCCACACACGGCTCGTTGGCGTAATGCGCTTCAAAAAGCGCCTGCAAATCCACCTCTTTGGTAAGCCGCGCGTACAGCGTGGCGTGCATACCGCGCACCATCGGCGCCAGATGCGGCACAAAGGTCAGACCGACTTGCTCGCCACAATAGTGACTGAGTTCCTGCCGGATTTCCGGCAAGTGGCGATGCCCCGCCACGCCGTAGGCCGAAAAACTGTCGCCCGCCTCAGCCAGCAGCGTGTGCACCTGCGCCTTGCGCCCCGCGCCAGAAGTGCCAGAGGCCGCATCCGCAATCAGCCCGCACACCTCCACCACGCCCGCACGCAGCAACGGCGCAAAGCCCAACTGCACCGCCGTCGGGTAACAACCCGGGTTCGCCACCAGACGCGCTTTGCGGATGACGTCGCGCTTTAACTCGGGCAGCCCATAGACGGCATCGC
>JAFSWK010000282.1 GCA_017444505.1 Rhodocyclaceae bacterium
ATCCGCCGCATCGACCGCGAAACCCGCGCGCAACTGCAATCGACCTACGACACCGTGACCGCCCACTTTGGCGAAATCTTCCCGCAGCTCTTCGGCGGCGGGCAGGCGTATCTGGAACTGACCGGCGAAGAAATCCTCGATGCAGGCATCCGCATCGTCGCCCAGCCGCCCGGGAAAAAAAATGTTTCAATTCATCTACTGTCCGGCGGAGAAAAGGCGCTGACCGCAATTGCGTTAGTATTCGCTCTGTTTCACCTCAATCCGGCACCGTTTTGTATGCTGGACGAAGTGGATGCACCGCTGGATGATGCCAACACCCGCCGTTACGGCGAAATGGTGCGGAAAATGTCGGCGCAGACGCAGTTTTTGTTCATCAGCCACAACAAAATCACCATGGAAATTGCCGAACGTCTGGTAGGCGTGACGATGCAGGAACAGGGCGTTTCGCGTATCGTAGACGTAGACATGGAAGAAGCCCTCCAGATGGCCGAACAGGCGCGGCGGGCGTAAGACCGAAGGCAGGACACGAGACAGGACAGAGGAAACAGGAACGCACGGAATGGACAGTCAATTGCAGATCGGCCTGATCGTACTGGGGATGCTGGCGGTGGTCGGCATTTTTGCGTACAACAAGTGGCAGGAAGGGCGCTACCGGCGCGAGGCGGAAAAGAGTTTCCGCCCGTCGGATACGCGCGACGTGCTGCTCGATGACGCGCACAACGCCCGCGTCCACCGCATTGAGCCGGGCGAAGCCTCTACCCCTGCCGCCACGGAAGGCGGGCGGGCGGAACCTTCCGAACAGGCGGCAACAGGTGGTGCCGACGAGGTGCAGCGCAAGCCCGGCAAGGCGCGTCGCCGTGCGAAAGTGGGCGAGGTGCAGAAAGTGCCCGAGCTGGGGCGTCCTGAATCTTCCGCAAGCGACACCATGCGCGCGCGCACGCGCCGCAATGCCCCGCCGGTGCCCGAATGGGTGGCCTCACCCATCATCGACTGCGCCATCCGCACGGAAGCCTTTGAGGCGCTGGAAGGTGCCCGGCTGTGGCCGATGCAGCTCGAACAAATGCAAGGCGTCACCCGCCCGGTGCGCTGGTTTGCCTTTGATGACAGCCGCAACGACTGGATTGTGCTCAACGCCCAGACCGAGAGCAAACACAACTGGTTTTGCGCCGTGCTGCAACTGGTTGACCGTCAGGGCGCGGTCACCGAAGACGAATTTGCGAATTTTGCCGGCGGCGTGCAATGCGTGGCCGAACAATTCAACGGTATGCCGGCGGACATGCTCTCGCGCGCCTCGATTCTGTCGCGCGCCAACGATATTGACCGCTTCTGCGCCGGCGTGGATGTGCAGGTGGGCGTCAACGTGCTGGCCAATGCCGCGCCGTTCAATGGCATCAAGATTCGCACGCTGGCCGAGTCCAGCGGGATGCACCTGGAAGAAGATGGCCGCTATCACACCAAGGATGAGAACGGCGTTACGCTCTATTCGCTGGCCTGCTCGGATCCGGGCGTGCGTTTTGACCCTGCCAGCCTGCAACGCTTGCAGGTGGGCGGGCTGACCCTGCTGCTCGATGTGCCGCTGGCGCCCAATGGCGCGGAAGCCTTCGACCGCATGATGAAACTGGCCAATCTGGTGGCGCATTCGCTGGGCGGCAATGTCGTCGATGACAACCGCATCCACTTCGGCGCCGAGGCCGCCGCGCTGATTCGTTCGCAGATTGTGCAGTTCCAGGAAAAAATGAACGCCGCCGGCATCCCGCCCGGTGGCGAGCTTGCCAAGCGTCTGTTCTCGGTACAAACCAGACCTGCCACTGCCGCCGCCGCCCCTGCCGCCTGAGAAATGCCGACTGCCCCGATTCCCGCCGAGGTGCGTGCGCACGCGGATGAATTGCGTGCGCAGTTGGCGCGTCATGACCACGCTTACTACGTGCTCAATGAGCCGCTGGTGCCCGATGCGGAATACGACCGCCTGTTCCGCAAACTGGCCGCGCTGGAAACACACTGGCCGGCGCTGGTCACGCCTGATTCGCCCACGCAGCGCGTAAGCGGCACCCCCGCGCCGGAATTGGCTGCCGTGGCGCACAGCGTGCCGATGCTCTCCATCCGCACTGAAACGGACGATACCGCCGCCGGTGCGCTGGCCTTTGATGCCCGCGTGCGCAATGCGCTGAATCTTGCTGCGGATGCGCCGCCCGTGCAGTATCACGCGGAACTGAAATTTGACGGGCTGGCGGTGAGTTTGCGCTATGAACACGGGCGGCTGGTTTGCGCGGCCACGCGCGGCGATGGGCAAACCGGCGAGGACGTGACCCACAACGTGCGCACCATCGGGCAGATTCCGCTGCGTCTGCGCGGCGAAGGAGCACCGCCGCTGGTGGAAGTGCGTGGCGAAGTTTATATGCGCCACGATGCGTTTGCGGCCTTGAACGAACGTCAGGAAAAAACCGGCGGCAAACTCTTCGCCAACCCGCGCAATGCCGCCGCCGGCACCTTGCGCCAGCTTGATGCGCGCATCGCCGCGCAACGTCCGCTGGCGTTTTTCGCTTACGGGCTGGGCGCATCGCAAGGTTTCGCCGTGCCCGATACGCAAGACGGGCTGCTGGCGCAGTTTGCCGCCTGGGGCTTTCCGGTGTGCAGTGAGCGCACCGTGGCGGCGGGCGCGCAGGCGCTGGCGGCGTTTCACGAACACGTCGCCGCCATTCGCGCGGATTTGCCCTTTGACATTGACGGCGTGGTCTACAAGGTCAACCGGCTGGATTGGCAGGCGCGGCTGGGTTTTGTCAGCCGCGAGCCGCGCTGGGCGGTGGCGCACAAATATCCGCCGCAAGAGGCCGTCACCGAAGTGCTGGACATTGACGTGCAGGTCGGGCGCACCGGCGCACTCACGCCTGTGGCTCGGCTGCGTCCGGTGGCCGTGGGCGGCGTGACGATTACCAACGCCACGCTGCACAATCAGGACGAAATCGAGCGCAAGGACATCCGCGTGCATGACACCGTCGTGGTGCGCCGCGCCGGTGACGTGATTCCCGAAGTCGTCCGTGCGCTGCCGGAGCGCCGTCCAGCGGAAGCGGTGAAGTTTGACTTGCTGGCGCGTTATCCGGTCTGCCCGGTGTGCGGCTCGCGCGTGGTGCGCAATGCGGACGAAGCCGTCGCCCGCTGTACCGGCGGCCTGTTTTGCGGCGCGCAGCGCAAGCAGGCCATTTTGCATTTTGCCGGACGGCGCGCGATGGATATTGAAGGGCTGGGCGAGAAGCTGGTGGAACAACTGGTTGATGAAAACATCGTGCGCTCGCCTGCCGACCTCTACCGCCTCAGCGTCGCTGAACTTGCCCGCTGCGAGCGCATGGGCGAGCGTTCTGCCAGCAAGCTGCTGGAAGCCATTGACGGCAGCCGTGCAACCACGATGGCGCGTTTTCTCTTCGCGCTGGGCATTCGCAACGTCGGCGAGCGCACCGCCAAAGACCTCGCCTCACACCTGCAAACCGTCGAGGCGCTGATGGGCGCGGACGAGGACGCCTTGCAGCGCGTGCCGGATGTCGGCCCCATCGTGGCGCAGAGCATCGTGGATTTCTTTGCCGAGGCGCACAACCGCGACGTGCTCGCCGCGCTTCTGGACGCGGGCATTCACTGGCCTGCGCCGCCCGCGCCCGTGGCTGCCAAAGCAGACCATCCTGTGCGCGGGCAAACCTTTGTGCTCACCGGCACGCTGCCCACGCTCTCGCGCGACGCAGCGCGCGAGCGCATTGAAGCGGCGGGCGGCAAGGTTGCAGGAAGTGTGTCGCGCAAAACCCGCTATGTGGTCGCCGGAGAAGCGGCGGGCAGCAAGCTGGAAAAGGCGCAGGCGCTGGGCATTGAAATTCTGGATGAAGCCGCCTTGCTTGCGTTGCTGGCGGCGCATGATGAGACTGAAAACCCATCCTCCCAAGGAGTGTGAAAAGTGAAAAAAGTCACCAAAGCCGTTTTCCCCGTCGCCGGTATGGGTACGCGCTTTTTGCCCGCGACCAAGGCCAATCCCAAGGAAATGCTGCCGATTGTCGACAAGCCCCTGATTCAGTACGCCGTCGATGAAGCGCTGGCCGCCGGCATTACCGAACTCATCTTCATCACCGGGCGCACCAAGCGTTCGATTGAAGACCACTTCGACAAAGCCTACGAGCTGGAAACCGAACTGGAAGCGCGCGGCAAGAAAGAACTGCTGGACATCGTGCGCAAAACCATCCCGTCGCACGTCAACTGCATCTACATCCGCCAGGCCGAGGCGCTGGGGCTGGGGCACGCCGTGCTGCGCGCCGCGCCCGTGGTGAGCGAAGACGAAGCCTTCGCCGTGTTGCTGGCGGACGATTTGCTCGACAACGGCGGCGGCGAGCCGGTGCTCAAACAGATGATTGACGTGTATTACTACAACCGCTGTTCGATTCTCGGCACCATGAACGTGCCGCGCGAAGAAACCCGTCAGTACGGCATCGTCAGCGTGGAAGAAAATGCGGCGGGCGACAGCCTGCGCGTCAAGGGCATTGTGGAAAAACCCGCGCCGGAAAAAGCGCCTTCCACGCAAGCCGTGGTCGGGCGCTACATCCTCACGCCACGCATTTTTGACCACCTGCGCGCCATCAAACCGGGCGCGGGCGGCGAACTGCAGCTGACCGACGCCATCGCCTCCTTGCTCCAGTGCGAGGCCGTGCTGGCGCACCAGTTTGCCGGTGTGCGTTACGACTGCGGCTCGAAGCTCGGCTATTTGCAGGCGACGGTGGAACTGGGCTGGCGTCATCCCGAAATCGGCGCAGACTTTGCTGCCTGGCTGGAACGTCGCCACGCGGGCAGTGCCGGCAAGAAAACGGGGAAAGCCTGATGGCCGAACACGGTTTTGCCTTCACGGCGGACACCTTTCGCACGCTGGCGCAAGAGACGCTGGCGCTGGCCAAAAAGGGCGGCGCCACGGCCTCGGAAGTGAATGTGTCCGAAGGCTTCGGGCTGACCGCCTCGGTGCGCCGGGGCGAGATTGACACGCTGGAATACAACCGCGACAAAGATTTGAGCGTCACCGTCTATCTTGGTCAGCGCAGCGGCAACGCCAGCACCTCTGATTTTTCGCCCACCGCGCTGGCCGCGACGGTGAAAGCGGCGCTGGACATTGCCCGTTTTACCGCCGAAGACCCCTGCGCCGGGCTGGCCGACCGCGACCGTCTCGCCACCGAATTCCCCGACCTGGAACTGCATCACGCCTGGCCGCTGGGCGCGGATGAAGCCGTCGAACTGGCGCGCCGCACGGAAGCCGCGGCCTTTGCTGTCGACGGGCGCATCGCAAACAGCGAAGGCGCCAGCGTGGGCTGTCAGGAAGGGCATTTTATTTTTGCCACCAGCGATGGTTTCATGGGCGGCTACGCTTCCAGCCGCCACAGCATTTCGTGCGCGGTGATTGCTGGCGAAGGCGAGGGGATGCAGCGCGAAGGCTGGTACGACTGTCGTCGCGCGCCCGCAGACCTGGATAGCGCCGAAGACATTGGCCGCGAAGCCGGGCGGCGCGCCATTGCCCGCCTGGGGGCGCGCAAGATTCCCACCTGTCGCGTGCCGGTGTTGTTTGCCGCGCCGGCGGCGCTTTCGCTGATTGGCAATTTTGCCTACGCCATCAGCGGCGGTGCGCTGTATCGCAAAACCAGCTTTTTGCTCGACACGCTCGGTCAGCCTGTTTTTCCTGCCCATGTGCAGATTGTGGACGACCCGACCATCGTGCGCGGTCTGGGTTCGTCGGCCTTTGACAACGAAGGCGTGGCCACGCAGCGGCGCGAGCTGGTGCGCGACGGCGTCTTGCAAGGCTATCTGCTCTCATCCTATTCTGCGCGCAAACTTGGCATGGAAAGCACCGGCAACGCCGGCGGCTCGCACAACCTGCTGGTCAGCGGCGGCGGCGGCACGCTGGAGGCGATGCTGCGGCGCATGGGGCGCGGGCTGCTGGTCACCGAATTGCTGGGCAGCGGCGTCAATTATGTAACGGGCGATTATTCGCGTGGCATAGCCGGGTTTTGGGTGGAAAATGGCGAAATTGCCTGGCCGGTGGAAGAAGTTACCATCGCGGGCAATCTGCGTGATATGTTCCACAATATTGTCGCCATTGGCGACGACGTTTTGCCGCGCAGCGCCAAACGTTGCGGCTCGGTACTCATTGAAAGCATGAAAGTGGCCGGGCGCTGAGTGCGGCGCGCCATTTTGCCTTCGGAAATTCGCATACAGGAAAAGACACGATGCAAAGACGTTCCTTCCTCAAGAAAACCGGCCTTGGGTTGGCCGCCAGCGCGGCAGCGGTGGCAGCGCCCGCAGTGCACGCTGGCGAACCGAAAGTAAAGTGGCGCATGACCTCCAGCTTTCCCAAGTCGCTGTCCATCCTGTATTCCACTGCCGAATTGCTGGCCAACCGGCTGCGCGAAATCACCGACGGCAATTTTGATATTCGCGTCTTCCCTGCGGGCAAAATCGTCCCCTCCATGGGGGCGCTGGATGCCGTGGAGCGGGGCACGGTGGATATGTGCCACACCTGTTCGTACTACTACACGGACAAAAACAAGGCCTTTGCCCTCGGCACCTCGATTCCGTTTGGCATGAACGCCCGCCAGTTTGATAGCTGGGTTATGGAAGGCGGCGGGCAGAAATTGCTGGACGAGTTTTATGCCGACTGGAACGTCTATTCCTTCCTCGGCGGCAATACTGGCGTTCAGATGGGCGGCTGGTTCCGCAACCGGATTGAGACGGTCAGAGACCTCCACGGGCTGAAAATGCGCATCGCCGGGCTGGGCGGCGACGTCATGCAGCAACTGGGCGTGGTGCCGCTTCAGCTTCCTGCCTCCGCGCTCTATTCCGCCCTGGAAAAAGGCATCATTGACGCCGTGGAATGGATTGCGCCGCATGATGACGAAAAGCTCGCGTTTCATAAACTGGTCAAGCACTACTACGCGCCGGGCTGGTGGGAACCGGGGCCGGCGGTGCATTTTTATGTCAACCGCCTGCAATGGAACAAGCTGCCCAAGTCGTATCAGGCCGCCTTCCGCAGTGCCGCGCGCGAAGCGCACATCTACATGTACAGCCTCTACAACCGGCGCAACCCCGAGGCGCTCAGCCGTCTGCTTCAGGCGGGCGTGCATCTGGAAACCTTCTCGCAGGACGTGATGAAACGCGCCTGGGAAGCGGCGATGGATTTGTATGCCGACGAGCGGCGGAAAAACTCTGCCTGGGCGAAAATTTATCCTGAGTACAACCGCTACCTGCGGCTGATTTCGGCTTGGTTCTGCATCAGCGAATACCCTTACGACCGCTTCATTTACTCCATGCGCTAACCCGGCTCTGTCTGTCCGCCGTTCATGAATACAACTGACGCATCTGCTGAACCAGCCGCCGCGCCGCGCTTTGTGCATTTGCGGCTGCACACGGAATTTTCCGTGCAGGACGGCATCGTGCAGATTGGCGACGCAGTGGCCGCCGCCGCCGCCGATGGCATGGTGGCGCTGGGCATGTCCGACCTGGGCAACCTCTTCGGCATGGTGAAGTTTTACGAGACGGCGCGCGCCAAGGGGGTCAAGCCCATCATTGGCGCCGATGTCTGGCTGGGCAACGAAGCGGTGCCCGACAAACCCTTCCGCATCCTGCTGATTTGCCGCAACCGCGCGGGCTACGGCCAGTTGTGCGAGCTGCTCACGCGCGCCTACATGGAAAACCAGACGCACGGGCGCGCGGAACTGCGCCGCGAATGGCTGGCGCGCGAGGCCGTCAGCGGTCTGCTGTGTCTTTCCGGCGCGGCGCAGGGCGATATTGGCGCGGCCTTGCTGAGTGGCAACACGGCGCAGGCCGAGGCGCTGGCGCAAGACTGGGCGGCGCGTTTTCCCGATGCGTTTTATCTGGAAATCCAGCGCACCGGACGCGAAGAGGAAGAGCGCCATGTGCAGGCGGCGCTGGCGCTGGCAGCGCGCTGCGAACTGCCGGTGGTCGCCACGCATCCGGTGCAGTTTTTGCGTGCGGAAGATTTTGAAGCGCATGAGGCGCGGGTGTGCATCGCGCAGGGCAACGTGCTGGAAGACGCCCGCCGCCCGCACGAGTTCACCGCGCAGCAATATTTCAGGACGCAGGCGCAAATGGGCGAACTCTTCGCCGACGTGCCCGAGGCGCTGGAAAACACGCTGGAAATCGCCCGCCGCGCATCGCTCACGCTGCAACTGGGCAAACCTTCGCTGCCGCAGTTTCCGACGCCGGAAGGCATGTCGCTGGACGATTTTCTCGTGCAGCAGGCGCGCGAAGGGCTGGAAGAACGCCTCGCCGTGCTCTATCCCGACACGGCAGAACGCGAACAGCAGCGCGCGCGCTACGAAGAGCGGCTGCGTTTTGAGCTGGATACCATCATCCAGATGGGCTTTCCGGGCTACTTTTTGATTGTGGCCGACTTCATCAACTGGGCGAAACGCAACGACGTGCCCGTCGGCCCCGGGCGCGGTTCGGGCGCGGGTTCCTTGGTCGCCTACTGTTTGCGCATCACCGATCTTGACCCGCTGGCCTACGCGCTGCTCTTCGAGCGTTTCCTCAACCCCGAGCGCGTCTCGATGCCCGACTTTGACATCGACTTCTGTCAGGACAAACGCTATCAGGTCATCGAATACGTGCGCCAGCGCTATGGTGCGCAAGCGGTGAGCCAGATTGCCACCTTCGGCACGATGGCCTCCAAAGCCGTGGTGCGCGACGTGGGGCGCGTGCTGGGCATGTCTTACGGCCTGTGCGACCGCCTCTCCAAACTCATCCCGCTGGAAGGCCCCAAGCCGGTGTCGCTTGCCCGCGCCTACGACCTGGAACCGCAGATTGGCGAGATGATGGAAGACGAAGGCGACGGCGAAGCCGTGCGGGAACTGTGGCGGCTGGCGCAGCCGCTGGAAGGGCTGTGCCGCAACGTCGGGATGCACGCCGGCGGCGTGCTGATTGCGCCGGGCAAGCTCACCGATTTCTGCCCCGTCTATCTGGCCGACGGCCACGACGCCGTGCCGGTGTCGCAGTTCGACAAGGACGACGTGGAAGCCATCGGGCTGGTCAAATTCGACTTCCTCGGCCTGCGCAACCTCACCATCATCGACCTTGCCCTGCGCTACATCGAACGCATGGAAGGCACGCGCCCCGACCTGATGGCCATGCCCTTCACCGACCCGGCCACCTATCAGATTCTGAAAGACGCCAACACCACGGCGGTCTTTCAAGTGGAATCGGAAGGCATGAAGCGCCTGCTGCAAAAGCTCGGCCCCGACCGCTTTGAAGACATCATCGCCGTGCTCGCCCTGTACCGCCCGGGGCCGCTTGGCTCCGGCATGGTCGATGATTTCATCCTGCGCAAAAAGGGTCAGCAGAGCATTGATTATTTCCACCCCGCGCTGCAAGCCTGTCTGGAACCCACCTATGGCGTCATCGTCTATCAAGAGCAGGTGATGCAGATTTCGCAGATTATCGGCGGCTACACGCTGGGCGGCGCGGACATGCTGCGCCGCGCGATGGGCAAGAAAAAGGCCGAAGAAATGGCGCGCCACCGCGAAATCATGCGCAAGGGCGCGCGTGAAAACGGCTATGACGAATCGCTGGCCATGCAGTTGTTCGACCTGATGGAAAAATTCGCCGAATACGGCTTCAACAAGTCGCACACCGCCGCCTACGCCGTGCTCACCTACCAGACCGCCTGGCTCAAAGCGCACCACTGCGCCGCGTTCATGGCCGCGACGATGTCGTCCGACATGGACAACACCGACACCGTAAAGGTGTTTTATGAAGACGCAACCTCGGCGCGCAACGGCCTCACCGTTGAAGCGCCGGACATCAACGTCGGGCAATACTTTTTTGAACCCATCGACCGCACGCGCATCCGCTACGGTCTGGGCGCAATCAAAGGCGTGGGGCGGCCAGCAGTAGAAGCGATTCTGGCGGCGCGCGAAGCGGGCGGCCCGTTCCGCGACCTGTTCGATTTTTGCCAGCGCATCGACCGCCATCAGGCCAACCGCCGCGTGTGCGAAGCATTGATTCGCGCTGGCGCGCTGGATGCGCTGCCGGGGCACGCCAACCGCCACCGCGCGCAATTGCTTGCCAATCTTACGCTGGCCTTTGAAGCTGCCGACCAGGCCGCCGCGCACGCCGGGCAGGGCGGTTTGTTTGACGATTTGCCCGAGGCCGAAAGTCTGGCCGTAGTCTGGGCAAACGCGCGAGCGTGGGACGCGCGCCGCCGCCTGCAAGAAGAAAAAACCGCCATTGGCTTTTACCTTTCCGGCCATCCTTTTCAGGCTTTTCACGAAGAAGCGCGCCACTTCGCGCCGCGCCCGCTGAAACAACTCACCGTCACCGAACGCGGCGCCACTTCCCGGCTGGCTGGCGTGGTCATGAATGTGCGCACGCGCATGGGCAATCGCGGCAAGATGGCCTTTGTCACGCTCGACGACGGCAGCGCGGCGCACGAAGTCTGCGTCTATTCCGAGACGCTGGAAGCCTTCCGGGGCAAGATTGTCACCGACAACCTGCTGGTTGTCGAAGGCAAGGTGTCGCAAAACGAATTCAATGGCGAGACGGGTTTTCGCATCGTTGCCGACCGCCTGCTGGACCTGGCCGACGCCCGCGCCAGCTTTGCCGACGCGCTCACCTGCCGCGTCAATCTGGACGCGCTGCCCGCGCCGCAAGACTTCACCCGCCGCCTGCACGAACAATTGCAGGGCATCCGCTGCGAAGACGGCACGCCGCTGCGTTTTTGCTGCGAATGCACACTGCCCGACGGCCACCGCGCCCGCGCCCATTTCCCCGCCCGGGGCGACTGGCGCGTGCGTCTGGATGAAGCCGCGCTCAATACGCTTTGCGAAAGCCTGCCCGAATGCCGCTTCTCCATCGACTACGCAAACTGAGTGCCCCGCGCGCGTAGCGGCAGAAAACAAAAAACGGCTTCGCAACGAAGTCGTTTTTTGTGCCATGCGCACGGTATGTTACGCACGCGGAAAATGCGTGTCGTGCAGCATCATGATGCGCATCAGGGCGGCGTGAATTTCGGGCGGGAAGCCTTCCAGATTGCCCGCTTCCTTGTAATGCAGCAGGTCGTCAAGATAGGAAATGGCCTCTGGCGAACCCCAGCGGTTGAGGATTTCGCTGGCGATGCGTGCGAAGCGTTCGCGCACGAGCTGGTAGTCTGCGCTTTGGGTAAGCGCATCGTGCAGGTCGCCGGGTTCGTCAATGTGAATGTCGGGAAAGGTGTTTTGGTGGACGAGGCGGATGGTGTGCAATTCGTCGCCCAATTCTTCCTGAATGCCGAGCCGGGGATGCCCGGCCTTGTGTAGCACGCGGTTAAATTCGTTCGTGCCCCAGGCGGCGAGCAGATCCTCTGCTATTTTGGGGTGTTTGGCACGAATGGCGCGCAGCGCCGCGATATGTGCCTTGGGGGGGTACGCTGGACATGTGGATTCCTCGCAGCAGGCGCGCAGGCGGGTTTAACGGGTATGGATGCGTTTGACTTCTTCGCGGCAGGTTTTGTCGTCGACGTTGCTCATGCGTTTGCCGCTGGTGTCGTAGCAATAGCATTGGCCGCGCTTGTCGATGCCGCAGCCCATGAGGCCGGGTTCGCGCACGGCATTGGTGGCTTTGTTCACCATGGAAGCGGCGGAGCTGGCCGCAGAGCTGGCGGCGGATTTGACGCTTTGCACCATGTTTTGCATCCCGCGCCCCGTGCCTTGCACTTCTTGCTGCACACCCTGCACGGGTGCGCTTTGCACGATTTCGCGGTTGAAAAACTCGGGGAAGAACAGGTGCACAATCACCGCCAGCAGCGCAATGGGCAGGATGATGAAGGCGAAAACCAGCAGTCGTTTCATGGCAGATTCCTCTCAGGCAAAGGCGGCGGGGTTAGTCCAGCGGCTGACCGTAGGCGTCCAGCAGGCGGCGGGCGATTTCTTCGCGCGTGGGCGTGTGGTTTTGCGGGCCGCGCGTTTCAATCTTGATGGCACCCATGACCGCGCCCAGACGGGCAGCCTGGTCGACAAACCAGCCGCGTTGCAGGCCGTAAATGAAACCGCCCCGGAAGGCGTCGCCGCAGCCGGTGGGGTCCAGCGCATCCGAGATGGGGGCGGCGGCAATTTCGCTCAGTCGTCCTTCGTCGTAGATGCGCACGCCCTGTGCGCCCAGCGTGATGATGTAGCCTTGAAGCTGCGCGGCAATCTGCGTTTCCGTCAGCCCCGTGCGCTCGCCAATCAGCTTGGCTTCGTAGTCGTTGACGATGCAGTAGTCGGCTTGTTCCAGACATTTCCGAAGCGTTGCGCCGTCAAACAGGGGTAAGCCTTGGCCGGGGTCGAAG
>JAFSWK010000283.1 GCA_017444505.1 Rhodocyclaceae bacterium
CGCGGGCTTTTGGGTTTCTGCGGCGGCGTCGGGGTTGGCGTAATGGAACAGGGTTTTTTCTGTGTCCTGTTTTGAGAAGCCGACAATGACGACAAAAACGTGCGCCTGTTCGCGCGCTTCATTGCGCCAGCGGAAGGTGGTGTGGGCAAAGTCAATATGCACGCCGCGCTGGTGCAGCGGGTGCCAGACGTTGGCGACTTGTTCGCCCTGGCAGATGGAGTTAGTGGCAACAAAGGCGCAGCGCACTGGCGCATCCGCGATGTAATCAGCGGCTTTGACAAACCAGCCGGCGACGTAGTCCACGTTGCCGCTGTTGCGCGCGTCGCCAAAGGCGGCCATGAGTTCGGCTTTTTGTTCTTTGCTTTGTGTGCGCGCGCCCAGAAACGGCGGATTCCCGATAATGTAGCTGCATTCGCGGGCGGGTAAAACGTCGTTCCAGTCTGTTCTCAGGGCGTTGGCGCAGTGGATGTGGGTGTTGTCTTTGAGGGGGAGCGGCTCTATCCACGTTTTCAGGATTTCTTGCGTTTGTTCGAGCATTTGCAGCTCGGCTATCCATAGCGCAGTTTTGGCGACTTCGACAGCAAAATCGTTAATTTCCAGCCCGAAGAATTGTTTGATGCTGACCTGAATGGGGTCGGCTTCGCCAATGCCCATTTGCGCGCCGTAGAGGTTTTCCAGTACGCGGTTTTCCAGCTTTCTGAGGCCAATGTAGGTTTCGGTCAGAAAATTGCCGGAGCCGCAGGCGGGGTCGAAAATTTTGAGGGCGGCGAGTTTTTTGCGGTAGGCGTGCAGCAGAAATTCCCGCTTTTTCTGCTGCTTTTCGCCTTCAATCTGGGCAAGCTCGGCTCGCAGGGCGTCGAAAAACAGCGGGTCGGTGACTTTGTGGATGTTTTCTATGCTGGTGTAGTGCATCCCTGCGGCGCGGCGGGTGTCAGGGTTGAGGGTGGATTCAAAGACGGCGCCGAAGATGGTGGGGGAGATGTCTTTCCAGTCAAAACCGGCAGAGGCTTCTTGCAAAAGCAGGGCGCGGGCGGGGGCGTCGAAGGGGGGGATGAGGATGGTGTCGTCGGCAAAGAGGCCGCCGTTGATGTAGGGGAAGGCTTGAGCGCTTTCGGGGACGTAGAGTTTGCTGCGCTCGGCCTCGGGGGTGCGCAGTACGGTGAAGAGGTGGCGCAGGGCGTCGGCAGTGGCGTCGGCGTTGTAGTCTTTGAGGTAAGTGTAAAAGGCTTGGTGCGCTTGCAAAAGGCCAGCGTCTTCGGCATAGAGCAGGAATACGATGCGGGTGATGAGGATGTTGAGCGAGCGTTGTTCGGCGGCGTCACTTTCAATGTTGTGATAGCGGGCGGCGAGCGCGTCATATAGCTTGCCTACAATCGCGCCCGCTTCGACGGAGAGTTGCTTTTCCCGTTCAAGACGGCTGTTTTCCTTGCGGGTGAGGAAGCTGAGGCGGTGCAGGAGGTTGGGGAGTTCGGCAAGTGGGATGGTTTCATAATTTGCGGCGGGGGCTTCAAGATTGAGGTCGTGAATGCGGATTTGGTCGAAATTGCAGACGATGAGCCAGCGCGGGGATTGGGTGCGGGGAAGGTTGTCGGCATACCATTTGGCTTGCTCAAAAGGCGTGACCATGCGGGCTGCGCCGCCTTCGTCTTTGCCGCGCTCGTAGGATTTGTCAAGGTCTGCGCCGCGCGATTTGTGCTCGATGAGCACGCCAATGTCTTCCAGAAAAACATCAATGCGCCGCCCTTGCACTTTGCGCTCGAAGTCCAGCAGGCGGGTGGGCTGCGGCACATTGAGGACTTCGCCAAGAAGCTCTATCCAGAACTTTTGCGCTTCGCGCTGTTCGTTGCCTTCAGCAGCTTGCCAGCGGGCGACAAATTCACGGGCGGCGGTTTTGTGTTGCAGTGGGTTCATGGGCGGTTTCGTGCCAGTTTGGATTCGCTGGCGCGCATTGTCGCACGCTGCCCGCCCGCCGATGTTTGCACCGCCGTGCTTTAAGTTTGGCGGCGGTTTGGTTTTGTAGGAACGGGGGTGTGCGCCCTGACTACCGCCCCGCAGGTGGTTTTTCGCCCTTTGGCCAGAGCAGCCAGAGTTCGCCGCGCTGGTTCATGCGTCCGGCTTGCTGGCCGGCTTCTTCGCCGAAGCCCCAGAAGAGGTCGACGCGCGCGGCACCGACGATGGCGGTGCCGGTGTCTTGCGCCATTACCATGCGGCGCAGCGGCGAAGAGGGGGCGTTCGGGTAGGTGGTGGCGAGAAATAGCGGCGTGCCCAGCGGGATGAAGCGGCGGTCTACCGCTACGCTGCGCCCGGGGGTGAGCGGTACGGAAAGCGCGCCCGCTGGCCCCAGTCCGTCGGTGGGTTTCAGCTTGAAGAAGACGAAGGCGGGGTTGATGTCGAGCAGTTCGTTGAGCCGCTCGGGGTGGGCGCGCACCCAGTCCTTGATGCCTTGCATGGACGATTGCGAACGATTCAGTTCGCCCTTGCTCACCAGCCAGCGACCAATGGAGCGATACGGGTGACCGTTGTGCTCGGCAAAGGCGACGCGCACGCGCTCGCCGTTGGGCAGTTCGGCTTGGCCGGAGCCTTGCACTTGCAGGAAAAAGACATCAATCGGGTCTTTCGCCCAGAGCAGCGTTTTGGCGGGAA
This sequence comes from Rhodocyclaceae bacterium, assembly GCA_017444505.1. Classification (GTDB taxonomy): domain Bacteria; phylum Pseudomonadota; class Gammaproteobacteria; order Burkholderiales; family Rhodocyclaceae; genus JAFZMK01. Next base: position 2,644 of record JAFSWK010000283.1, read on the forward strand.
AGGCGCTGCCCATTTCGCGGATTTGCTTGCGCGACCAGTAGGGCACGACCTGCCGGCGGCTTTGCGCGGTGTCGTCTCGCACCACGCGCCCGCGCAGGCGGTGGGCGCGCAATTCGGGCACGGCGTCGGCCAGATTGACGCGCACCAAATCACGCGGCGGCCCATAAATGGGCCATTGGTATTCGCCGCCACGCACGCGGCTGGCTTCAATGAGCGGCTCGTAATAGCCGGTGACCACGCTCTCAGAGGCAATTACGCGCCACGGTTGCAGGTGGCGCTCGAAAAAGGCGCGGACGAAGGCGTTGTCTGGCGTGCCGCGTTGCGCGCGCGCTTCGGCGCAGAGGGTGCGCCACGAGGCGGTTTTTTTGCTCAGGGAAGGGCACGATTGCAAAAACGCGCCCCAGGCTTCGGCGGGATTGTCTTGCGCCCAGCCGGGCACGTCCGCCCAGCCGACCGCCTGCAAATGCCCTTTGCGCGTGCCTTTGGCGATGGCGGTGGAGGCGGCGTTTTCGTCTTCGACCAGAACGGGGGCGTGTTCTTCCAGCAGTTCGTCTTCGGCCTGATTTTGCGGCAGCGAGGGAGCGGCGACCAGTTCGGCACCGGCTGCTGCGTCCGTTTCGGCAGTTTGCGACGGCGCGGCCTCAGGCGTGTCGGCAGGGCGTTGCACCGCACCGGCGGCTTCGCGCGCGGCAGCAGCCGTGGTGACAACCGGCAGCGTGGTTGGTTCCGAGACGCAGCCGCCGCAGGCCAGCGCAATCAGGGCGCAGGCCAGCCAGCAGGGGCGAAAGGGGACGGTACGGCGCATGAGGGAAAACGTCGGCTTGAAAACGTTTGCGAGTATACCCGCGCGGCGCGGCTCCATTGCGGCAAATTGCTGATGAATTTTCGGCAAATTCCGCGTTTTTGTCCGGCGTATACTTTGCCTTCACCGTTTTTGGATTGTTGACAGGAAGCCACCATGCCCCGCCACGCCGCTGATGATGATTCGTTGCGCCCGATTGTGGCGCGTCTGGATGCCTTGCTGGATTTGCTCGCCCCCGCCTTGCGCGCGCCCGCGCCGGATGTACCGGACTGGGAAAACGCCATCGCCTTTTTCTGGTGTCCCGCGCCGGAGGCAAGCAATCTGTATGGTCGCCGCAGCCATCTGCGCGCCATTCGCACGCCGCACCGCATCCGTCTGCAAGATTTGATTGACATCGACGAACAGAAAGCGCGCATGGTGCAGAACACGCGCCAGTTTGTCGCGGGGCGTCCGGCCAACAACGTGCTGCTCACCGGCGCGCGCGGCACGGGCAAGTCTTCGCTGGTCAAGGCGGTGCTCAACGAATTTGCCGCCGACGGCCTGCGTTTGATTGAGCTGGACCGCGACGGTCTGCTGGATTTGCCCGAACTCATCGACCTGCTGGCCGCGCGCCCGGAACGGTTCATCCTGTATTGCGACGACCTTTCCTTTGAAACGCATGAGACCGGCTACAAGGCGCTGAAAAGCGTGCTCGATGGCTCGCTGGCGGCACTGCCAGAAAACATCCTGATTTACGCCACGTCCAACCGCCGCCATTTGTTGCCCGAATACTTTGACGACAACCGCGACGCCGCGCATGTCGATGGCGAACTGCACCCGGGCGAAGCGGTGGAAGAAAAAATTTCGCTCTCTGAGCGTTTCGGCCTGTGGATTTCGTTCTACCCATTCAGTCAGGACGAATACCTGGCCATCGCCGCGCACTGGCTGCGCACGTTCGGGCTGAAAGAGCGCGAAATCGACGCCGCCCGTGGCGAGGCGCTGCAATGGGCATTGATGCGCGGCGCGCGTTCCGGGCGCATCGCCTGGCAGTTTGCCCGCGACTACGCCGGTCGTCATGCGCAGGCGAAGGCGGGCAAGGGCGGCAAAGCGGCGGGGCGGCGCAAATGACGCGCGTCGTGCCGGTGGCCGCCGCCGTGATTTTCCGCGACGATGGCCGCTATCTGCTCGGCCAGCGCCCAATGGGCAGTTTTTACCCCGGCTACTGGGAATTTCCCGGCGGCAAGGTGGAAACCGGCGAGCAGCCGCAGCAGGCGTTGGTGCGCGAATTGTACGAAGAGCTGAACATCCGCATTGAAGCGCCCGAGCCGTGGCTGGTGCGCGAACACTTGTATGAACACGCGCATGTGCGGCTGCACTTTTTTCGCGTCCGCCGCTGGCGCGGGCGCATCGCCGCGCGCGTGCACGCGCGTTTGCACTGGCACGCGCC
>JAFSWK010000284.1 GCA_017444505.1 Rhodocyclaceae bacterium
GACGATGCCCGCCTGCGCGACCTGCTTTCGCGTTATCTGAGCGAACAAGGCTTTTCCGTGCGCGCCGTGCCCGATGGCGCAATGATGGACCGCGCGCTGCACCGCGAACATTTCGACCTCATGGTGCTTGACCTCATGCTGCCCGGCGAAGACGGCCTGTCCATTTGCCGCCGCCTGCGCGCTGCTGAAAACGCCATTCCCGTCATCATGCTCACCGCCAAGGGCGACGAAGTCGACCGCATCATTGGCCTGGAAATGGGCGCCGATGATTATCTTCCCAAGCCGTTCAATCCGCGCGAACTGGTCGCCCGCATTCAGGCCGTGATGCGTCGCAAGCCAGTGCAATTGCCCGGCGCGCCCACCACCGAAGGCGAGGTCATTCGCTTTGGCAAGGTGCAGGTGCATCTGGGCACGCGCGAATTGATTCGCGGCGAAGAACGCATTTCGCTGACCACCGGCGAATTTTCGCGGCTCACAGTGCTCTTGCCGCACCCCGGCCAGCCGCTGTCGCGCGACAAACGGATGGAGCTGGCGCGCGGGCGCGAATATGGCGTATTTGACCGCGCCATTGACGTGCAGGTCAGCCGTCTGCGCAAACTCGTCGAAGAAGACCCCGCCCATCCGCGTTATATCCAGACGGTATGGGGCTTTGGCTACGTTTTTGTGCCCGACGAAGGCGCGCCGCAAGAGCGTGCCGATGGCAAGGAAAAAAACAGCGAACAGGAATAAGACCGCGTGCGCGGCGGCACGCAATGGCTGCCGCGTCTTTCTTTTTCTCACTGACCATCTTCCGGAAAACTGCCCTTGTCATTTCCCCTGTTTCCGCGCACGCTGTTGTGGCGCACCTTTATTACCTTCGCCATCACCATGGTGCTGGCGCTGGGCGCGTGGTTACAGATTTTCCGCTATTTTCAGGAACCCGCCCGCGCCCGCGACCTGGCGCAGATGGTTGCCAGCGTCGTCAACCTCACCCGCACCGCGCTGCTCAATGCCGACCCCACCCGCCGCGCCGACCTGCTCTTTGAGCTGCTGATGCAAGAAGGCATCCGCATTTACCCCGCCGAACCGACCGACGCCACCGACCCGCTGCCCGACACCCGCCTGATGCACCTGCTCACCCTCGCCCTGCGCGAGCAACTCGGGGAAAACGTCATGCTCGCCTCGCGCTGGAAGACGATTGACGGTTTCTGGGTCAGTTTTCACCTCACCCCCGGTGATTCCGATTATTACTGGGTAATGCTGCCTTCCGAGCGAATCCAGCATGCCAACGTCTTTGTCTGGCTGCTGTGGAGCGCCGGAGCACTGCTGGTGGCCTTGCTCGGCGCGATGCTCAGCGTCAGCTACATCAGCTCATCGCTCACCCGTCTGACCCTCATCGCCCGCATGATTGGTCAGGGCGAAACACCGCCCGAAGTGCCCGAAGACGGCCCGCACGAAATCGCCACGCTGGCGCACGCCTTCAACCAGATGGCCAACAACCTGCGCCGCACTGAAGCCGACCGCACGCTGATTCTCGCCGGCGTCTCGCACGATTTGCGCACGCCGCCGGCGCGTCTGCGGCTGGGTGTGGAAATGTCTGGCGCGCCGGAAGAAGACGTCACCGCCATGGTGGCCGACATCGAATCCATGGACCTCATCATCGGCCAGTTCCTCGACTTTGGTCGCGGCAAATCGCAAGAGCCTTGCAAGCTGACCGACGCGGTCGAACTCATCCGCAACATCACCGACCCTTACCGCCTGCGCGGCAGCCTGATTGCGCTGCACCTGCCCGAGCGCTGCGAACTGCCGCTGCGCCCGCTGCTGTTTACCCGCGCGCTGGCCAATCTGATCGACAACGCCCTGCGTTATGCCGGCCCCAAAAGCCTCATCGACATCAGCCTGCACGTCCTGCCCACCGAAGCGTTGCTCACCGTCGCCGACCGCGGCCCCGGCATTCCCGAAACCGAAACCGGCCGCATGTTGCAACCTTTCACCCGCATGGAAGAAGCGCGTTCCAACACACGCGGCGCGGGTCTGGGGCTGGCCATCATCGACCACATCGCCCGCGCCCACAACGGGCGCATTGAACTGTTGCCACGCGAAGGCGGCGGTCTGCGTGCCGTGCTGCACCTCTCGCGCAAAATGCCGCGCGCCAGCGCTGCGGCAAAAAGCAAAGCTGCCGCCCCGGCCAAGGCAGGCAAAACCAAAACCGCGTCCGTGCCCGCCAAAGCTGGCGCGCAGACCGACAAAACCGCGTAGACTCCCGCCGTCATGAAAAAACTCTTTTTCGACCTCTTTCCCGTCGTCCTCTTTTTTGCCGCCTACCGCCTTGGTCTGGGCGACCCGCAGTCCGCCCTGAACATGCTGGACACGCTGCATGTGCGCGGCATTGGCGAGCATCAGGCGCCCATCCTGCTGGCCACCTGTGCCGCCATCGCCGCTACGCTGGCGCAAACTGCCTGGGTCTGGCTGCGTCACCGGCGCGTGGAAAAGATGATGCTGTTTACGCTCGCCCTGATGATTGTCTTTGGCGGCGCCACGCTGGTTTTTCACGACCCGCTCTTCATCCAGTGGAAGCTCACCATCTTTTACTGGGCGTTTGCCCTCGTGCTGGCCGTATCCGCCTGGGTGTTTGGCAATAACCTGCTGCGCAAGATGCTCGCCTCGCAACTGGAACTGCCCGAAGCGGTCTGGGCGCGGCTCAACCTCGCCTGGGTGCTGTTTCTTTTCGGCATGGGGCTGCTCAATCTCTACGTGATGCACCAGTTTTCCGAAGAAGCCTGGGTGAATTTCAAGCTCTTTGGCACTTCCAGCATGATGTTCCTCTTCATTCTCGCGCAGGCGCTTTATCTTTCCCGCCACATCAAGGAAGAAGAGCTTCCCGAGGCGCAGCCATGAGCGACACCCTCGCGCGGATGCGCGAACGGCTCGCCGTGCTGGCACCGCAGGCGCTCGAAATTTTTGACGACAGCGCCGCCCACGCCGGCCACGCCCACGCCAATGGCGGCGGTCACTACCGGCTTGTCATCACCGCGCCCTGTTTTCAGGGGCAAAGCCGCATCGCGCGCCACCGCATCATTCACCGCGCGCTGGGCGATTTGCTGCCCGCACGCATTCACGCGCTGGCCATTTGTGCCCGCGCACCCTCCGAATAGGGCATAATGCCCCGTTTTTTCTTTTTCACCACCACAAGGAAGTCACATGAAACAACCACAACTGCAACGCCTGTCCCTCATCCTTGCCACTGCCGCCCTGATGGCGCAGCCCGCCTTTGCTGCGGATGGCGTCGTCGCCACCGTCAACGGCAAGGAAATCCCGCAGGCGCGCATGGATCTCATCATCGAATCCCAGGTGCCTGAAGAGGCGCGCAAGGAAGATTCTGA
>JAFSWK010000285.1 GCA_017444505.1 Rhodocyclaceae bacterium
ACGGGCTGCGTGCACATTTGCACGGCGGCGTTGTCCAGCCCGCTGCGCTCGGGGCCGAAGACCAGCGCAATCTCCGCCCCCGCGTGCGCCAGCGCGCAGGCATCCTGCGCGGCTTCGCGCAACGGGCGCGGCGGCACGCTCCATTCGCGCGCGCGTGCGGTCAGCGCCAGGGATGCCACCGTGCCGGTGAGCGCCTGTGCCAGCGTGGGCAGTATGTGCGCGCTGGCGAGCACATCATCCGCGCCGGAAGCGCGCGCCACGGCGATTGGGTCGTGCGCATCGGCTTCGGGGGCGACCAGTGTCAGATGCGTCAAACCCATCGTTTTCATCGCCCGTGCCGCCGCGCCGATATTGCCCGGGTGCGTTGTGCCGACCAGAATCACCCGGCAGCGAGCCAGTGCCGAGAGGCTGTCATTCATATAGAATTCCCCCGTTTTGCCAATTTTTGAACCCGTTTCGCGCCATGACCACCCCTGCGCTCAATATTGCCATCAAGGCCGCGCGCCGCGCCGCCAACATCATCAACCAGGCCGCCTTGCGGCTGGACCGTCTGCTCGTCGAGCAAAAAACCGCCCGCGATTTTGTCACGGAAACCGACCGCGCCGCCGAAGCCGCCATTGTGGAGACCTTGCGCGAAGCCTTCCCCGAACACGGCATCGTGGCCGAAGAAAGCGGTCACACCGGCGATGCCGATAGCCCGATGCAATGGATTATCGACCCGCTGGACGGCACCACCAATTTTATCCACGGCTTTCCGCAATACGCCATTTCCATTGCGCTGCGCAAAAACGGCGTGCTGGAAGAAGCCGTGGTCTTTGACCCCGCGCGCAACGAACTCTTCACCGCCCGGCGCGGCGGCGGGGCGACGCTGAACGACCGCCGCATCCGTGTTTCCACGCGCACGCGCATGGAAGAAGCCCTGATTGGCACGGGTTTCCCTTTCAAGGACATGCAGCATATCGACCCCTATCTGGCGATTTTCAAGGATTTGGCGGGCGCGACCGCCGGACTGCGCCGCCCGGGTGCGGCCTCGCTGGATCTGGCGTGGGTAGCCTGCGGACGGCTGGATGGATTCTGGGAATTTGGTCTGCAACCGTGGGACATGGCCGCAGGCGCGCTTCTGGTGCAGGAAGCGGGCGGACTGGTCAGCGATCTGGCCGGTGAAGGCAATTATTTGCAGACGGGCAATATCGTCGCCGGTACGCCCAAAATCTTTGTGCCCGTGCTCAACGTGGTACGCCGCCACTGCGGCGCGCATCTGCCTGCCTGAGCGCAGCGTGCTGCGCGCGCCCCCCGCGCGGCGCATTTGGGGCTACACTCGCGTTTTACTGACTGCGCCCGCATCGCTTCGCGCCCGTCCGCACGAAGAAATCAAAAATGAAGGAAACCAAGCTATACATTACGCAACCGATGGCCATCTTTGCGCTGCTGGCCTTGAGTGCGTTTATTGTCGTGGTCTACGTGCTGGTTCATGCCGAGCACGTGCAGCGGCGCAGCGTGGACGAAAAAATGCGCAATCAGTTTGCGCAAATCAGCGAACTGCAACTGGAGATGCTGGCCGGGCAACTGGTGGAGTATTCCGATTGGGATGAGGCGGTGCGCAATCTCCTGATTGAGCCGGATCAGAAATGGTGGGATGAAAACGCCGGCAAATACACGATTCACGCGCTGAATCTGGATTTCACCGCAGCCATCTCGGGCAAGAACAGCGAAATTTTCCTGTCCACCTCGGCGCATGGCGACCGGGGGCTGGCGCAGGATGGCATGTTTTTCCATCTGCTCCACCGCGCGCGCGAAAAGGTGAAGGACGCCACGGGGCGCGATAGCGTGGTTACCGGCTTTTTGCGCTATCGCGACAAGCTCTATTACCTGGCCGCCGCCGCGATTCGCAATTCTTCTTCGACGCAGGTGGTGCCGGACATGGGCGCGGTGATGGTGTTTGCCCGCGAAGCGCTTGCCCCGCGCGGGCCGGTGAAAGAGGCGCAAAAAATCATGTCGGTGCCGGAAATCACCATCAGCACCGAGCCGCACAGCGATCTGCTCTCGCACCGCTACGACCTGATTAATGCCGAGGGCGAACTCTATGCCGAATGGCCGGAATATGACTTGGGCATTTCGCTGACCAAACAACTGGCGCCCGCCTTGCTCTTTGTTGCCATGCTGCTGGCCGCGCTGGTGTTGTACGCTTTTACGCGTGCGCGTCTGGTGATGGTGCGCTTGCAGGAAGACCGCGAGCGTTTCGTGGATTTGTACCAGCGCAGCAATCTTGTGCTGGAATCGGCCACCGATGGCGTCATTGGTGTGGATACCGATGGCCGCGTGCGCCTGATTAATGCGGCGGCGACAAAAATTTTCAACGGTACGGAATCGCGGGTGAGTGAATTCATCCGCTTCCGGGTTTCTGGCGAAGACAAGAACGCAAGCGCGCGCGAAGACCTCTATCAGCGCCTGCGCCTGACCATGACGGATGGCCAGGTGCGCGGCAGCGAGCGCGAAATGCTCACCGATTGTCACCGCAAGCGCCAGCGCATTGTTGCTTACAGCATCGCGCCGCTGCGTCGGCAAAAAGAGATTGTCGGCGCCATGGCGATGATTCGTGATGTTACCCGGCTGCATGTCATGCTCTCGGTCACGCACCACCGCGCGCGCTACGACGAGCTGACCGGCCTTGCCAACCGCCAGTCTTTCGCGGAACTCTTCGCCCAGGCGCTGGAGCGGCGCGGCGAAAGCGAGCCTTTTCATCTCGCGCTCTTCAATCTGGATGGTTTCAAGGGCGTGAAT
>JAFSWK010000286.1 GCA_017444505.1 Rhodocyclaceae bacterium
AAAGCAATTACAAAATTTGACTGCGCGCCGAAGTGGCGCAGGAAGTCGAGCAGTTGCTGGCGCGGCTGGTCTTTTTCGACGAGGGTGTAGCGGATGTTGGGACGGTCGAAACTGGCGACGAAATGGCGTGCTTGCGCCAGATGCAGGCGTTCGGCAATCTCGCTGCGCGTGGTCTGGTCGGCGGTGGCGGTGAGCGCGATGCGCGGCACGCCGGAAAAACGCTCGGCGAGCATGGAAAGTTGCAAGTATTCAGGGCGAAAATCGTGCCCCCATTGCGAGACGCAGTGCGCTTCATCAATGGCGAACAGCGCAATGGAGCCGGCGCGGTGCAGACGGTCGAGGCGGGCGAGAAAGCTGTCGGTGAGCAGCCGTTCGGGGGCGACGTAGAGCAAATCCAGCCGCTGTTCGGAAAGCGCGGCCAGCACGTTGCGGGCGTCGTCCGCTGCCAGACTGGAATCAATGCGCGCGGCGCGCACGCCCAGCTCGCGCAGGGTGGCGACCTGGTCTTGCATCAGCGCAATCAGCGGCGAGACGACGATGGCCGTGCCCGTGCGCAGCAGCGCGGGCACTTGATAGCACAACGATTTGCCGCCGCCGGTGGGCATGAGCACCAGCGCATCATTGCCCGCGACAAGCGTTTCAATAATTTCGCGCTGCGCGCCGCGAAAGGCGCTGTAACCAAAGACTTCCTGCAACACGCGCAGGGCGGCGGTCTCACGAGGCGGGGCGAGAGGGGCGGCGTCATTCATGGGCGGGGATTGTAGCGTTTGCGCCCATGCTGGGTAATAATCGCCGCGCCCGTTGTCTTGCCGGAGTTTGCCCCGATGAACCGCCTGTCTGCCCTGTTTGCCGTCGCCTTGTTCTGCCTTGCTGCGCCGCCCGCGTGGGCGCTGCCGCACGCCGTGGCGCAGCGTTCCACACCAGTGGAAAACGCAAATTACGGGCGGGATTTCAAGCTGCACGACCCGGACGGCAGCGTGAAGCGGCTGGCCGATTTTCGCGGCGCGGTGCTGGTGCTCTTTTTCGGCTACACCTCGTGTCCGGACGTCTGCCCGACGGCGCTGCTGAAACTGCACGAGGCGCTGGCGCTGTTGCCGGAGGCGGCGCGCGCGAAGGTGCAGGTGCGCTTCGTTACGCTGGACCCGGAACGCGACAGCCCCGCCGTGCTGAAAGACTATCTGGGCATGTTTGGCGAACCCTTCCACGCCCTGACCGGCACGCGCGCGGAAATTGATGCGGCGGCCAAAGAGTTTCGCATCTACGCCCGCCGCAGCACGCTGCCGGGGACGGATTTTTACGTCATCGACCATTCCACGAACCTGTTTTTGTTCGACCCGCAAGGCAAACTGCGCCTGGTCGCCCCGCACGCCATCCGCGCCGAAAACCTCGCCAAAGACCTGCAATCGCTGCTGGATGCGCCGCACAAGGCGGGCGATTGACGCTGCGCGCGGACGCAAAAAAAACCGACCGCGCAAAGCGGTCGGCTGCGGGAGTGTGTGCGGTTAGCCGAAGATTTCGCTGTGACTGTCCAGATAGTGCAGTTCTACAACGTCATCAACAATTTTGTAGAGCAATACCAGATCAGGCTTGATATGGCAGTCACGCAATCCGGTCTTGTCGCCCCGGAGCGGGTGATCCTGATATTTTTCAGGCATGGGCAAACCATTCAAAAGGCAATTTGACACCTCTGTCCATGCCTCGCCAACCAAATGCAGGTAATGCTTTTTCAAATCTTTTTTGAAAGATTTGGCCATGGCAAATTTGCGTCTAGTCACGGGCAATTTCCGCCATGGCTTGATTCAGTTCGTCCAGATTGTCGAAGCGTTCAAATTCACCTGCGGCGAATTCGCGCGCGCTCTGCTGCAAGCGTGCCTGCGCCCGGGCGGTCAAAACGCGGTTGTCCGCCCAGTCAAACGACAACGGAATCTTGCCGGTCTGGGCAATCTGATTGAAAAACATCTTCACCGCCTGGCTGGGGGTGAGACCGTATTGTTCCAGAACCGGCCAGGCGCGATGGCGCAGGTTGTCATCCAGCCGCATGTTGAAATTGGTGTAGCTCATCGCAATGCTCCCAAAACGCTGCCTTGTGCGGTG
>JAFSWK010000287.1 GCA_017444505.1 Rhodocyclaceae bacterium
AGCGGCGCCATTTTGCTCGATGGCGTCGATATTGCCGAAGTGCCGCCGTTTGAGCGCCCCATCAACATGATGTTTCAGTCTTACGCGCTCTTCCCGCACATGACGGTGGCCGACAACATCGCCTTCGGCCTCAAGCAGGACAAACTGCCCAAACAGGAAATCGCCGAGCGCGTCGACAAGATGCTGGAACTGGTGCAGATGACCGAATACGCCGCCCGCCAGCCGCACCAGCTCTCTGGCGGCCAGCGCCAGCGCGTCGCGCTCGCCCGCAGTCTGGCCAAGCGTCCAAAGTTGTTGCTGCTTGATGAACCGATGGGCGCGCTGGACAAAAAACTGCGCGCCGAAATGCAACTGGAACTGGTCAACATCATCGAACAGGTGGGTGTGACCTGCGTCATGGTCACCCACGACCAGGAAGAAGCCATGACCATGGCCGGGCGCATCGCCATCATGAATCGCGGGCGTCTCGTGCAGGTAGGCGAGCCGCTGGACGTGTATGAATATCCCAACTGCACCTTCAGCGCCCGCTTCATTGGTCTGGTCAATTTCTTCCCCGGCGAAGTGCAGACGCTGCACGGCGATTACACCACCATTCACTGCCCTGAGCTTTCCAACCCCATCAAGGTCGAAGGCGGCCTGCCGCTGGCCGAAGGGCTGCCGGTGACCATCGCTGTGCGCCCCGAAAAGCTGCACCTCACGCCCGAGCCGCCGCCTGCCGAGCGCATCAATTCGGTGACTGGCATCGTGACTGAAATCGCCTATCTGGGCGACGTTTCCATCTATCACGTAAAGCTGCACTCGGGAAAAATCGTGCTCGCCACGCTGCCCAACACCACCCGCTCGCGCAGCGGCGCACCCACCTGGGGTGACACCGTCCATCTGGGCTGGGATGCGGACAGTTGCGCCGTGCTGCTGAACTAACCTCGATACTGCTGCGAGAACCCGGAGGGCGAACCGTCATGTTTTCCAAACTGCTGCACAAACAGGGGCGCTGGCTGGTGCTGGCCGTGCCTTACGTCTGGCTGCTGCTGTTTTTCCTCGTGCCATTTCTGATTGTCTTCAAAATCAGCCTCTCGTCGCCCGAGCTGGCGATGCCGCCCTACTCGAACATGTTTCTGCACGATGGCTCCACGGTGCAGATTGTCCTCAACTTTGAAAACTATCTCGCCCTGTTCCGCGACAGTCTCTATCTCAACTCCTACCTTCAGTCGCTGGAAATGGCGGCCATTTCCACCCTCATCTGTCTTGTCATCGGCTATCCGCTGGCCTGGGTCATCGCCCATTCCGAACCAAAACTGCGCAACATCCTGCTGATGCTCGTCGTGCTGCCCTCGTGGACTTCCTCGCTGCTGCGCATCTACGCCTGGATGAACATCCTCAACACCAACGGCCCGTTCAACGACGTACTGCTCGCGCTAGGCATCATCAGCGAACCACTGGAACTGTTGCACACCAACACCGCCGTCTATATCGGCATCGTCTACAACTATCTGCCCTTCATGGTGCTGCCGCTCTACAGCGCCATCATGAAGCTCGACCACACCCTGATTGAAGCGGCAGCCGACCTGGGCGCGCGCCCGCTCAAGGTCATCACCTCGGTGGTGTTGCCGCTGACCAAAAGCGGCATCATCGCCGGTTCCATGCTCGTTTTCATTCCCGCCGTGGGCGAATTCATGATTCCCGAACTGCTTGGCGGCCCCGACAACCTGCTCATTGGCCGCGTGCTGTGGCAAGAATTTTTCAACAACCGCGACTGGCCGCTGGCCTCCGCCGTGGCCACCACCATGCTGCTGCTGCTCGTGCTGCCGATGCTGCTCTTCCAGCGCAGCCAGAACGAAGAACTGAGGGCGGAGAAAAAATGAAACGGATGCACATCAAAAAACTTTCCTGGCTGCGCCTGAGCGTGCTCGCGGGCAGTTTTGCCTTTCTCTATCTGCCGATTGTCATCCTCGTCATTTATTCGTTCAACGACTCAAGGCTGGTCACCGTCTGGGGCGGCTGGTCGGTGCGCTGGTATGGCGAACTGTTTCACGACAGCATGATTATGCAATCCGTCGGTCTCAGCCTGTTCATTGCCGTCTGCGCGGCTTCTGCTGCGGTGATGCTGGGCACCGCCAGCGCCTTTGCGCTCGCCCGTTTTGGCCGCTTTTCCGGCCTGAACGGTTTTGCCTTCATGAACAGCGCCCCGCTGGTCATGCCCGAAGTCATCACCGGCCTGTCCTTGTTGCTGTTGTTTGTTGCCATGGGCGAAGTCTTCGGCTGGCCGCAAAACCGCGGCACCAGCACCATCTGGATTGCCCACGTCACGCTGTGTACCGCCTACGTCACCGTCGTGGTCTGCGCGCGGCTGCGCGAGTTTGACAAAACGCTGGAAGAAGCCGCGATGGACCTGGGCGCGCGCCCGCTGAAAGTGTTTTTTGTCATCACCCTGCCGCTGATTACACCGGCCATCGCCGCCGGCTGGCTGCTGGCCTTCACGCTCTCGCTCGACGATCTGGTGATTGCCAGTTTTGTTTCCGGCCCTAACGCATCCACCTTGCCGATGGTCGTCTTTGGCAGTGTGCGCCAAGGCGTCAACCCGAAATTCAACGCCCTGGCCACCATTTTTATCGCCATTGTTTCCCTGGCTGCCTTCTTCGCCGGGCTGCTGGTCGCCAGCCGCGACCGGCGCGATGCGCAGGTGCGCGCAGCGATGAAAAAGCGCGAAGCTGAAGCGCGTCAGGCCGCCCAGCCCTGAGCGCGAGCAGAAAACTGCGAAAACGGCCTAAAGATTGTCTTATCCGTGCCGTTAAAGTGGTCGAGTAAAGGTACAACCCCCAACAGGGAAGAAAGGTGACAATCATGAAAATCGAAACCACCAAGCTGCCCGGCAACATGGCCAGCAACGAGGCCAGGCAGCGCCCCACCGTAGCCCGGCAAGACAGCCCCGCTGCAAGCGGGGGCAGCAAGGTTGACCTTTCTTCCTTCGCTGCCACGCTGGACCTTGCGGAAGCTGCCATGAAAGACGCCCCCGAGGTCAATCGTGCCCGCGTCGATGAAATCAAGCAGGCCATCCGCGATGGTCGCTTCACCGTCGATGCTGAAAAAGTGGCCGACAGTCTGATTAGCAGCGTTCGCACCATGCTCGGCGGAGCTGCCCGTAGCTGATAAAATCTGCGCACTACAAACAGGAACGCCCCGCCTCACCGCATGTCCGCCACGCCTGCTGGAATCCCGCCCACCACGATCAACCGGTTGACGATTGTCATCGACAACCAATGGACGCTGTTGAAACGTTTTCTGGGCATTCTGGAACGCGAAGAAGCCATTCTCATCGCGGCAGACCGGGATGCGCTCATGGCGCTGGCCAATGAAAAAAACGAGGTCTACCAGCTCTTGCAGCGCCAGCATGATGCCTGCTGCATTCTCATCGCCCAGTGCAGCAAGCCCAACACCGCGCAGTCTGTGCGCGAAATCTGCGCCAACCTGCCCGACACCCTCGCCCGCTGGGAAGAAGTGCTGGACATGGCCGCGCAAGCCAAGGCGCGCAACGAAAGCAACGGCAAGTTGATTATTGAGCAGATGCACGCCAACCAGTCGGCGCTCTCCGTGCTGCTCACCGCCGCCGACCAGCCGCAGCTCTACAGCGCCGACGGCTCCGCCCGCCACGCCGGTTCCGGTCGCATCCTCGGCTCGGCCTGAGTTTTGTGCCCCCAGGCGCAAATGACAAACAACCCAAGCGCATCTGCGCCTGTTCGTCCGTCCGTTCGCGCTGCCCTGTACAAACGCCTGCGCGGCTACGGCCTGTTTCTCATGGTCTTGTTGCTGGCGGCGGAATGTGCGGCGCTGTTTTTCCATCCGCTGGAACTCATCACACACTTTGCCCTGCCGATTCTGCTGCTGGCGGCATTGTGCAGTTTCACATTCCCTCGCCCTTTGCGCTATCTGAGCTGGGCGCTTGCCGCCGCCGTCATGATTTTTGCGCTCCAGCCCTTTTCCGGCGACAAAAAGGCAGCCCCCGGCACGACGCTTGTCGTCTACAACATGCATTTTGAAAACCGCCACCAGGCGCAGGAAATCGACTTCCTGCTACACAGCAAGGCAGACATCCTTGCCCTCTCCGAAGCGGGCGGCGCGGCATGGCAAAATTCTTTGCGCACCTTGCAACAGCATTATCCCGAACGTTGCGGCCATGATGTCGACAGCCCGTTTGCCATGCAGTTGCTGTCACAACAACCGCTGCTTGCCTGCGAAGTGCATTTTTCGGAGGTGTATCCGTACATCCGCGCGGTGACGGAAAAGAAACGAACCATTTTCCTGCTGCACCCGCCGCCGCCGCTGGGCCACGAACTGAGTGAGGGGCGTTTGCAGTACTTTCAAACCGTCGCCACCGCCATTGCCCGCGAAGCAAACGCCGTACTGGTCGTGGGCGACCTGAACAACACCCCGTATTCGCCAACGTATTACCGTTTCAAGAAAAACGCACAAATTGACGATGCGCTGCCGCACGGCACGCCGACATGGAAACCGTTGTTCCTGCCGCTGGACAGGGTCTTGCATCGTCAAGGCAGCGTCTTTGCCACTGCCCTGCCGTGGCAATACTCCGACCACCGCCCGCTCTGGGTTGAATGGCAATAATCGTGCAGCCGACAGATTACATGGCCAGCAGCCGCTGTGCGGCGCGCACGCCGTGGTGACAGGCTTCTTCAAACACGGAGTAGCCGGAAAGGTCGGAATGGGCGAAGACGAGGCGGGATGCGTGCGCGCGCAGGCGGGCGAGCATGGCGTTGTTCAGATAGCCGGGTTCGGGGCTGGGCATGGCGTGGGCGCGGGCTATCAAATCCACATGCTGCACCGACCACCAGAAACGTTTGCCATAGACGGCGAGCAGGTCGCGCGCGGCGTATTCGAGCAGCGCATCGTCACCGGCTTCCAGCAGCCAGCGCCGCGCCTGCGCAGGCGGCAGGTCGGGCACGGTGGTGTAGGCGGTAAACACGGTTTCCCGCGGACGGGCGACGCGCAGGAGCTGGTGCGTGGCGATGACGTAGCCCAGATGCGGGCTGCCGTAGACCACGTTGTCCCACGCCCGTTCCATGCCCGGCGCTTCTGCCGGGAAGCGGCACAAATGAAAATTGGCGACCAGCCAGGGGACGACCGGCGGAAGCTGCAAGCCTTCCCCTGCATAGCGGGCAAAACCGCGCACGATGCGGGCGGCGACCTGCAAGGGCATGGCGCAAATTACCCGACGGGCGAGCAGGCGCACGGTAGGCGCGCGGCGGCCATCGGCGGGGGCGAGCAAGACGGCGACGTCGTCCGCGTTTTCTTCCACCGCCACAGCCATCATCGGCACGCTGGCGGGCGTGCTCAGGCGCAGCGTGGCGTGGTCTTCGCCGTCTGGCAGCGCGCGCCATTCCTGCAAACGTATCTGGCGGCGGATGGCCTCCGAAATGTGTCCTAAACCTTCCGGCCAGGTCAGTACGGCGTCTTGCGCGTTGTTGCGGGCGCAAAAATAGTGCAGTCCGGCGAAGGCCGATATTTTGTCTGCGCCCTGCCCGTAGTCGTCCCGACAGCAATAGTCGAGATACCAGCGCAGCGCGGGCGAATGCAGCCCTTGCGCGTCCAGCCAGCGGGCGAAGGTTTGCGCATCGAGTGCTTCGCGCGCGGCGTCCGAAGAAGACAGCGCCAGCGGAATGGCAAAACGTTTGCGGCCATCGCGCCCGCGCGCACGTTTCAGGCGTGCGACGAGGGCGAAAAAGCGCCGCGTGTCGGCGTCCGGCGCCTCCGGCAACAGGCCGTCTTGCCAGCGGTTCTGGTAATACAGGCGCGATTCGGGGGCGAAGACCAGGTCGGTTTCGCGGTAGGCCGGTGCGTCACTTTCCACGCCGTCTTGCAAAATGCCCAGCGCGTGCAGCAACTGGCGCACCTGCGTGCTCTCGCGCGAAGGCAGCGCCAGATAGTGCGCGCCAGTGGGGGCGGCAATTTCGCCATAGGGACGGGCGGCGTTGTTGCCGTTGCGCTCGGGGCCTTCGGCGAGCAAAAAGTTGCTCTGCCCGTTGCGCACCAGATGCCACGCTGCGCACAGCGCCGCTGCGCCGCTGCCCAGAATCAGCGTCTCGCAATGCAGCGTGCGGGCAGGCTGCGGCCAGTCGGCAGCGTCGCGCAGCAAATGTCCGGCAGGCAAACCGGGGCGAATCACGGACACCGTGGGCGGCGTGGGACGCAGCCAGGCATAGCCGCCTGCCGCCGTGCCCGCGCACAGGCTGCCCCAGGCGGCGTGACGCAGAAATTCGCGGCGATTCACCGCATCACCTCGCCCCAGTCCTGCTCAAAATACTGGACGAGTTTTTGCGTGTTGAGAAAGTTTGGTTCCACCTCGCGCCGCGCCATGTCCGCCGGAAAGCGGAACATCGCGGCGAGTTCTTCCGGCGACAAAAAGCGTGTGTTTACGCGCAGCGTTGCGGGCAGCGCGAAGGCGTCATCCGCGCCGGCAAGAATAAAACCCCATTCGCCAAACGACGGCACGTAAATGTGATACGGCCAGGTGTGCAGCCCTGCGGCGCGCAAGGTGGCCTCAATGCACCAGAAGGCGTTGGGCGCGAAATACGGCGAGGTCGATTGCACCGCCATGCGCCCGCCCGGGGCGAGATGGCGCGCCGCCAGCCGGTACATGGGCACGGAATAGAGTTTGCCGAGCGCAAAGCTGGACGGGTCGGGAAAGTCGATGAGGATGACGTCGTATTGCTCGGGCGCGGTTTCCAGCCATTTCGCCGCGTCTTCATTGACCACGCGCAGGCGCGCGTCGGCCAGCGAGCCGTGATTGAGCGCGGTGAGCGTGCGCGATTGCGAAAACAATTGCGTCATTTGCGCGTCCAGGTCGACCAGCGTCACCGCCTGCACCGACGGGTATTTCAGCACCTCGCGCGCCGCCAGCCCGTCGCCGCCGCCCAAAATCAGCACCGTCCGCGCATCCTTCACCTGCTCCATCGCGGGCAGCACCAAGGCTTCGTGATAGCGCGCTTCGTCGCGGCTGGAAAATTGCAGGTTGCCGTTCAGAAACAGGCGCGTGTCGTCTTTCCAGCGCGTCACTACCAGCCGCTGGTAGGGCGTGCTGCGCGAATAGACCACCGGGTCGCCGAAATAATGCTCTTCGGCGGCGGCCACGATGCGGTTGGCCAGCACAAACGCACCGGCCAGAATCAGCAGCACCGTCCCCGCCCGCCCCTGCAAGGCGGCATAACGTTTGCCCAGTTGCGCACGAAAGGCGCGCGCCGTCACCATCGCCACCAGCACGTTGAGAATGCCAAAGAGCAGCGCCGAGCGCGCCATGCCCAGATGCGGCGCGAGCACCAGCGGAAAGAGCAAGGAGACGGCCAGCGCGCCCATGTAGTCGAAGGTCAGCACGCGCGAGACCAGCTCGCGGAAATCCGCCTGCTGCTGGTTCAAAATGCGCATCACCAGCGGAATTTCCATGCCCACCACGGTGCCGGTCAATAACACCATGGCGTAGAGCAGCGTGCGAAAGGGGGCTGCCGCCAGCCCGAAGGCGACAAACAGCCCCAGCGCCGAAAGCCCGCCCATTACGCCCACCAGCAATTCAATTTCGATAAACCGCGCGAGCGCGTCTTGGTCCGCAATGTATTTCGAGACGTGCGCGCCCACGCCCATGGCAAAGAGATAGAGGCCAATCACCGATGAGAACAGCAAAATGCTGTCGCCCAGCAAATAGCTGGCCAGCGCCGCCATAATCAGCTCATAGGCCAGCCCGCAACTGGCGACCACAAACACCGAAATCACCAGCGTGCGATTGAGCCGTATTGAAGTCATACACCCCCCGTCAAACAGGCCGCCGATTATAGCCGCCGGATGCAGCCGAATCGGGCATAATCCGCCCCGTTCAAGATGCCTTTCAGGAGCCTGCCCGATGAGCATTTCCCTCGCCCAGTACCTGCTGTATCTGCAATACATGCTCAGTGGCGTTGCGCTGACCGTCGCTTTCGCCTTTCTGTATGTGCGCATCACGCCCATCAACGAATTTGAGCACATCCGCGAAGGCAACACCGCCTGCGCGCTTTCC
>JAFSWK010000288.1 GCA_017444505.1 Rhodocyclaceae bacterium
GAAGCGGTTGCCGACCTCGTCTCCTTCCTCGTCTGGACGGCGGATCCTTCTGCCGGCTTCCGCAAGACGCTGGGCTTGTTCGTGATTGGCTTCCTCTGTGTGCTGCTGGTGCTCACCTACCTGCTCAAGCTCAATTACTGGAAGGATGTGCATTGACCTGCGCACTGTCTGTTTGATCTCACATTCTGGCTGCGCGCCTGTTGTGCGTGCGCCCCGCTGACAGGTCGCACCCGTAGTCGGGTGCGGCTTGTTTTTGACATGGAGCAACTCTCACCATGATGACGCTGTATTCCGGCACGACCGACCCGTTCAGCCACCGCTGCCGGATCGTGCTTTTTGAAAAAGGCATGGATTTTGAAGTAATTGATGTTGACCTCTACAACAAACCGGAGGACATCGCGGTCATCAACCCCTACAACCGCGTGCCCGTGCTCGTCGACCGCGACCTCGTCCTGCACGAAGCCAACATCATCAACGAATACATTGACGAACGTTTCCCGCACCCGCAGCTCATGCCGCCTGACCCGATGCTGCGCGCCAAAGCGCGGCAACTGCTGCATACGTTCGAGCATGAAGTGTTTTCGCACATGCCCAAGCTCGAAATGGGCGGGCGCGAAGCCGACAAAAGCCGCGCCCACGTGCGTGACGAGCTGATTCAGTTCGCGGCCATTTTCAACCGTCAGAAATACATTCTGGGCGACGAATTTTCGATGCTTGATGTCGCCATCGCCCCGCTGCTGTGGCGTCTGGAACACTACGGCATCAACCTGCCGCGCACCGCTGCCGCGCTGATGAAATATGCCGAACGTATTTTCAGCCGTCACGGTTTCATTGATGCGCTGACCGCCTCTGAAAAAATCATGCGCCGCTGACGGCGCACACGAGTGAGCCTGCCCATGAACGCCGCCTCCCTGCTTTCCGCCAAACCCTACCTGATTCGCGCCATTTACGAATGGTGTCTGGATCAGGGTTTCACGCCCCATATTGCCTGCGTGGTGGATGCAAACGTGCGCGTGCCCGCAGGCTATGCCCGTGATGGTCAGATTGTGCTCAACATCGGCCCCGAAGCCACGCACCACTTCGTGATTGGCAACGAAGCCATCACCTTCCAGGCGCGTTTTGGCGGCGTGGCGCACTCGCTGTACATTCCCATTGGCCACGTCGCCGCCATTTATGCCGCGCACAACGGGCAAGGCATGGCCTTCGAGCCGGACTTGCAGGCGGCGGTCGCGGCGCAGACCCGCGCCGACCTAGACGAAGGCAAGGGCGAAGCGCGCAACGCGCCCCGCCTCACCCCGCTCAAACCCGTGGCGGGCAATGAAGTGCGCCAAGACGAAGGCGACGACGACCCGCCGCCCGCGCCGCACACGCCGCGCCGTCCGCATCTGACGGTAGTGAAATAAACGCCGCCTCCGCGCAGATGACAACCCGCTCTGAACCCGCCGCGCCCGCGCTGCAATGGACTGACGAACTCGCGCTGGGCGTGCCGCGTGTGGATGACACGCACCGCGAATTTGTCGACTGCTATCAAGTGCTCGCCGCCGCTGAAACGCCGGACGCACGCCTTGCCGCGCTGGAAACCTTCATTGCCCACTGCGAACGCCACTTTGCGCAGGAAGACCGCTGGATGAAAATCGTCGGCTTTCCCGGCTGCCACGAAGCCGAACACGCCCGTGTGCTCGGCGTGCTGCGTGAAATCCGCGACCTGCTGGCGCAAGGCGACACCACCTGGCTGGCGCAACTCATCCGCGAAATCCCCGAATGGTTTCTCACCCACGCCGCCGGCATGGACAGCGCACTGGTGCTGTTTCTCAACGAACGCGGTTTTGATTTTGAGCGCGAAACCCTGCCCGACGGCGCGCAACCCTTCTCCTGCGGCCCCGCCGCCTGCACCACAGCGGGCGGCTGCTAGACGGAATGCTTTTGGGAACGAACAACGGGCGGCGCAAGCCGCCCGTTTGCATGGGCGCGTGCGGCAAGGTCAGCGGCGCGCGCGGAAAAAATCCGCCAGCAATTGCGCGCTCTCGCGGCGCAGCACGTCGCGGGTGATGGCGGTATGGTGATTGAGGCCGACCTGCGGCGCGAACAAATCCAGCACACTGCCCACCGCGCCGGTTTTCTCGTTCGGCGCGGCAAACACCACGCGCGCCAGGCGTGCGTGCTGGATGGCACCGGCGCACATCGCGCACGGTTCCAGCGTGACGTACAGCGTGCACTCGGGCAGCCGGTCGTTGCCCAACGCGCGGGCGGCCTCGCGCAGCGCGAGCATCTCCGCGTGCGCGGTCGGGTCTTGCGCGCGGATGGGGCAATTATGCGCGGCAGCGAGAATTTGCGCATCGCGCACAACGAGCGCCCCCACCGGCACCTCGCCCGCCTGCGCCCCCCGCGCCGCCTCCGCCAGCGCCAGACGCATGAAGTGAAGATCGGTTTCCGTATTCATCGCCACGCATTATGCCGCGCGCAGCCTCGCCGGGGGCGGTGTTGCAGGGGCAAAAAATTTTTTGCCCTGCCGGATACAGGGGCAAATGATTATTTGCCCCTACCTGCCAGAAATTATCCCAAGAATGCCTATGGCTATACACAAGGCAATCCAAAGGAAGATGAACCACAGCACGCCGCCAAGAATGACGCTCATGACATAGTCACAACTTGTCCCTGTATGTGCGCACCATATAACCGGCGCGGCAAACATTGCAATCACCGTCAAGGCTGGAAGCGTATCAATCTTTTCCGTCAATCTCTGTTTTAGTTTTGCCATGACTGCATTCTCCCTTGAAACCAAAATCCAGCAAGGCAGGGTGGGCAACTTGTTGTCCTCCTTTGCCGCTGTTCTTCCATCGGATTTTTCATTTTCGCCCCCATGAATGGCCAAAAATTTGAATATGCCGCAATTATCCTGCACAACAGGCTCAAAAACTGACCCTGCATGGTGCATCCACAAGAGAAATTTTTTACTCCGTGACGATTGCGGGCGCACCGATGCCCATAACAGACCGCGCCGGAGCCGGAGCCGCGCAGCGGCGACGTGGAACGGAGGCGCAAAAACCAAAGCAAGGTAGGGTGGGCAACAAGTTGCCCACCCTACGCTCGATCCGCCCCAGGGGGAGGGCTGCGCGTGCCGTCACGCCTCCGGCGCCGCCTGGCACAAAACCTGCGTCATGCGCGTTTGCCAGCCTTTGCCCGTGGCGCGCCAGCGCGCCAGCACGTCCGGCGCCAGCCGCAGCGTGATGGCCTCTTTGTGTACTGCCGCGCGGCTTCCCTTTGGCCGGCCTGCCGTTCTGCGGGCAATTTCCGCGCCGGTTGTTACGCGCACGTCGCCAGCAGCCATCTGTGTCAAGCCCCGTTCGATTGAGGCGAGCAGCGCGGCGTCATCCGCATTCAGTTTTTCGGTATCAGTCATCATATTTCTCCATCAGCAAGGCAGGGAGGGCAACTTGTTGCCCGCGCTAACGCCGGTTGCAGAAAACACGCCGGTGCATTCTCCACTGTCGTCCCCACGTCGCCGCTGCGCGGCTTCCGGCTTCGGCGCGCGAAGCGGTGCTTCGCTTTTTGCGCCTCCGCCCACGCCGAACTCACCCGTCTCGAAGACACCCTCAACGACCTGGTCGACCGCCTGGCCGCGTGCAGGGAGTGGTTTGGTTAACGACCGCCCAGAATGAACAGTACAAGCAGGAGAATTGGCAACCCCCAAAAAGCAAGCAGCGCCGCACCAGTAATAGTTATGTAAATCGCAGCCCATATCGCGCCTGCCACGCTCGGAAAAATGTTTAAGACGCCAATAATGACAACCACGCCGAGAGCGATGCAGTCTTCCCGCCTGACCGTCAGGAAGGGTACGCGCTCTTTATGATTCTTCACTGTTTCCATGATCCGCCCCCATGAACAGCAATTTTGAGTATTCGTTCAAAATCCACGTCGATCGTAAGGAAGGCGAAAGCAAGGCAGGGTGGGCAACTTGTTGTCCTCCTTTGCCGCTGTTCTTCCATCGGATTTTTCATTTTTGCCCCCATGAACGACCAAAATTTTGAACATGCCGTAATTATCCTGCACAACAGGCTCAAAAACTGACCCTGCGTTTGCTTGCCTGGTTGAGAATCGTGGGGTGTGTGTGTAGGATGGGGCTTGCTCTGGCGCGGTGTAGCGTGATGGGTAAACGACGGCCAGTCGCGGGCGATGCCTTGCGAGGAAGCGAATGATGCGGGTTCGAGTCCCGCCCCGCGTCAGAGCATTCCATCTATCAGCAAGGTAGGGTGGGCAACTTGTTGCCCACCCTATGCTCTCTACAAGTCGCTCCTAGCTGAGATCGGCATCAACAAATTCAGGATTGATAAAGATGTGCTGTGACACGGGGCAGGATTTGAACCTGCATCTACTTACCTCTTGCAGAGGCAGCCACCCTTCCTATGGGCCACACCGCACCACAGCACAGCCCTATCCTACCCCCCCAACCCGAGAGTTGCAACCATGCCCGCCAAAAAAACGCAAGCGTCTCAGCAAGATAGCAAGTCAGGGTGGGCAACACGTTATGACGACGGCACGGTTCGCTCGCGCCTGATTGGATTGTTTCGCGGCAAGCGCCAAGTTGCCGTCATCCTGCGCATAGAGCCGGACGGCGCTGTGTTTTACAACTTTATGGATACATCAAAAATCGGAAGGCTGGACGATTTCCGCGTCGGGGAGTTGCTGTACAGCAAAATGAAATAGCCGTTGCGGATCGGCGGGTACGCCCCCTCCCAAGATGGGGGCACCCGGCTACGTCGGTGTATCTGGTCTTGTCCAACCCCGATTTCGCACCGCAACGGCTACGCACCCATCCTACCCCCCCAACCCGAGAGTTGCAACCATGCCCGCC
>JAFSWK010000022.1 GCA_017444505.1 Rhodocyclaceae bacterium
GGCATGATTACCTTCCTCGACACCCCGGGGCACGAAGCCTTTACCGCCATGCGTGCGCGCGGTGCGCAATCGACCGACATCGTGATTCTCGTCGTTGCCGCCGATGACGGCGTCATGCCGCAGACGCGCGAAGCCATTCACCACGCGCAGGCGGCGAAAGTGCCGCTGGTGGTGGCGGTCAACAAAATCGACAAACCCGAAGCCAACCCCGAGCGCGTCAAGCAAGAACTGGTGGCCGAAGGCGTCGTGCCGGAAGAATACGGCGGCGATGCCATGTTCATCCACGTCTCGGCGAAAACCGGCCAGGGCATCGACGAGTTGCTCGAAGCCGTGCTGCTGCAAGCCGAAGTGCTGGAACTCAAGGCGCCGCGCGACACCCACGCCAAGGGCTTGATTCTCGAAGCGCGTCTGGACAAAGGGCGCGGCCCGGTGGCTTCGATGCTGGTCATGTCCGGCACGCTGCGCAAGGGCGACAACCTGCTGGTGGGCGCCACTTACGGGCGCGTGCGCGCCATGCTTGATGAACACGGCAACAATCTGGACGAAGCCGGCCCCTCGATTCCGGTGGAAATTCTCGGTCTCTCCGATGTGCCGGCGGCGGGTGATGAAGTCATTGCGCTGGCCGACGAGAAGAAAGCCCGCGAAATTGCGCTGTTCCGTCAGGGCAAGTTCCGCGACGTGAAACTGGCGCGCCAGCAGGCCGCGAAGCTGGAAAACATGTTCGACCAGATGAGTGAAACCGGCGTCAAGGAACTGCCGCTGATCGTCAAGGCCGACGTGCAAGGCTCGCAGGAAGCGCTGGTGCAATCGCTGCTCAAACTCTCCACCGAAGAAGTGCGCGTCAAAGTGGTGCACGCGGCGGTGGGCGGCATTTCCGAATCGGATGTGAATCTGGCGCAAACCTCTTCCGCCGTCATCATCGGCTTCAACAGCCGCGCCGATTCGGGCGCGCGCAAGCTGGCGGAAAACTTCGGCGTCGATATTCGCTACTACAACATCATCTACGACGTGGTCGATGACGTGAAAGCCGCGCTCTCTGGCATGTTGGCGCCCGAAAAACGCGAAAACATCATCGGCATGGTGGAAATCCGCCAAGTCTTCCGCGTGCCCAAGGTCGGCTCCGTGGCCGGCTGCTTCGTCAAGGAAGGGCTGGTGCGCCGTGGTGCGCTGGTGCGCATTTTGCGCGACCACATTGTCATCTTCGATGGCGAGCTGGACTCGCTCAAACGCTTCAAGGACGACGTCAAGGAAGTCAAGGCTGGTTTCGAGTGCGGCCTGTCGGTGAAAAACTTCAACGACATCGCCGAAGGCGACCAGATCGAAGTCTACGAAATTCAGGAAATCGCCCGCACGCTTTGAGGCGTGTGCGCCTTCCGTCTCTTGGCGCGCGCGCCCGCAGCAGGGCGCGCGTGCGTGTTTTTTGCTCCCTGTTTTTGCTCCCCGCCCATGCCCAAGGAATATTCCCGCAGCCAGCGCGTCGCCAGCCAGTTGTTGCGCGAACTGGCCGAACTGATTCGCAGCGAAGTCAAAGACCCGCGCGTCGGCTTCGTGACGCTGACCGACCTGGAAATCTCGCCCGACTACGCGCACGCCCAAGTCTATTTCACACTCATTGACGGGCGCGAACATCTGGACGAGACGCTTGCCGGACTGCGCCGCGCCGCGCCCTATCTGAAGCGCGAACTGCGCCGCCGCGTGCGCATCCACACCACGCCCGAGCTGCATTTTCACTTTGACGCCAGCGTTGAAGAAGGCAGCCGCATGGACAGCCTGATTGCGCGCGTCATCCGCGAAGACGCTGCAAACGCCGCCCGCCACGCAGATGACGATGACCACACCCCCGCCGCCTGAGCC
>JAFSWK010000023.1 GCA_017444505.1 Rhodocyclaceae bacterium
GCCGGCAACTGTCTGGCGCGGGCGTATGACTTGGCGTTGAACGGCTGGGAAATCGGCGGCGGTTCCATCCGTATTCACCGCGCCGAGGTGCAGCAGAAGGTGTTTTCGGCGCTGAACATTGGCGAAGAAGAGCAGCAGGCGAAGTTCGGCTTTTTGCTCAACGCGCTGCAATACGGCGCACCACCCCACGGCGGGCTGGCCTTCGGACTGGATCGCATCGTGACCTTGATGGCGGGCGCAGAATCCATCCGCGATGTCATCGCCTTCCCGAAAACCCAGCGCGCACAGTGCTTGCTCACCGACGCACCAGGGCCAGTCGACGAAAAACAACTGCGCGAACTGTCCTTGCGCGTACACACCCGCCCCGCCGTGCCACCGGCGGGATGATTCACACGTCACACGCAGCACGGCGCTTTTCGCGCCCAAACGCCACGCGGTTTCTTATAATTGCGTGGCGTTTTGATTTTTCTGGCGGCAGCACGCCGCCATCAGGAACTCCGCAAGCATGGAAAAATTTGCCCTCATCACGGTGCTGGTCATCGAAGCTCGACAGGCCGTGCGCACACAAATCCGCGCCATGCTCGACGGGGTTTCCATCTCTCAGGTGCAGTTTGCTTCCAATGCCTACAGCGCCATCCGCAAATTGCAGACCGAAGCCGTCGACCTCATCCTGTGTTCGCACAATCTGGGCGAAGGGCAGCAAGATGGTCAGCACCTGCTGGAAGATTTGCGCACCAATGCCCTGATTGGCCGGCAAACGCTGTTTTTTCTGCTCTCCGACACCCCGCGTCAGCAAGAAGTCATCTACACGGCGGATCTCGCGCCTGATGGCCTGCTCGTCAAACCCTTTTCGCCCCGCCTGCTGCAAAACCGCCTGGCGCACGCACTGCGGCGCCGCGAACACTTCATGCCGCTGTATCGCGCCATGCAGGAAGGCCAGCACGAACTGGCCATCGAATACTGTCTGCACGCCGAAGAGCACTTCCCGCGCTATCGCAACGATTTTATCCGCGAGCGCGCCGAAATCCTGCTGGCCGACGGCCAGCATCAGGAAGCGCACGAATTGTTCGCCGAAATTGCCGCCACTGCCGAACCCTGCCCGCCGTGGGCCGAGCTGGGCATCGTCCGCAGTCTGATTGCCCTCAAGCAGCTCGATGAAGCGCGCACGCAGCTCACCAGCCTGCTGGCGAAATACCCGCTGTTTCTCGCCGCCAACGATTGCCTGACACAAATCTTTGCGGCACAGGGCGATTTGCACGCCGCCCGCCAGTCGCAGGAAACCATCCTCGCGCTGGTGCCGAACCGCACGCCCCGTCTGCGCGCCTATGCCCTGATGTCGCTCCAGCTCAAGGACCGCGCCGCTGCCGAAGAGGCGCTCACCAAAGTCATCGACAACAACCGCTTTTCCATTTTCCGCGACCCGCAGGACCATCTGCGCATGATTAATGTGCTGCTGGCCGACGACCGTCTCAAGGAAGCGGACGGTTTTCTGGGCGAGCTGGAGCGCGACTTTGGCGAAGCGCCCCTGAGTGTGCTGTGCCGCGACCTTGCCCGTGGCCGCGTCGCCGGTGCCCACAAGGATGACAATGACGCCCATTCCTTCACCCTGCACGCTTACAACCACCTGCAACAAGTCGGTCTGGAAACGCTTGCCGACCGTCTGTGCGAAGACACGCTCAAGGACATGACCGGCCAGCTGCTGGCCAACGAACTCGAAGACGAAGCCTGCGCACTGGCCAGCGAACGCATCCGCATCGCCCCCAACCAGCAATCGCTCAGCGCCGCGCGCGCCAGCCTGCGCGAGCTGGGCAGAAAAGACCTCGCCGAAAAGGTCGAAGCCCGTCTGCACGACACCGCCCGCGAATATCTTGCCCGCAGCGAGCAACTGGAAAAAGCCGGTCAGCTCGAAGAAGCCCTGCTTGTGCTCATGCAGGCCACCAACGCCCTGCCCGGCAATCCGCATGTCCTCATCAACGCCGCCATCGCGCTGATTCGCAGTTTGCGCGAACAGGGCTGGGTACTGGAGACTGCCGACCGCGCGCTGGGGTTGCTCGCCCGCGCCCGTCAAATCGACCCCGAAAACGGTCAGGCGCAGCAGCTCACCCGTTATCTCAAGCAGCTTGCCCGCGAAAAGAAAGGCGACACACCCTCCCCCTTCAGCGCCCCGCAGGCTGCCGAGTCCACCGCCAACGCGCAGCAGCAGCCCGGCACATGACCCGTCCCACGCCCCCGCCTCTTTCGCATCGCCGCAAGCCGCCCCATCGGCAACCGCGCCTGGCGCATCCTTTTCGTCGCCTGTAATTACAGCGCCCGTATTCCTCTTCTCTCCGCAGGTTTGGCAGCATGGAAAAAAAATTCTCTCTCATCACCGCACTGGTCATCGAAACCAAACAGGTCACGCGCACCCAGATTCGTTCCCTGCTCGACGGTCTGGGCATTTCCCAGGTGCAGTTTGCCTCCAGCGCATCCAGCGCCATCCGCATCCTGCAAGACGAAGTCTTCGACCTCATCCTCTGCGCACACAATCTGGGCGACGAACAGCAAGACGGCCAGCACCTGCTGGAAGACCTGCGCACCAACGCGCTCATCAGCCGGCAAACGCTGTTTTTCATCCTCTACGACTCCGCCCACCAGCAGGAAGTCATGGGCGCTGCCGACCTCTCGCCCGATGGTGTGCTGGTCAAACCCTTCACCGCCCACGTGCTGCAAAGCCGGCTGACGCAGGCGCTCAAGCGCCGCGAGCATTTCATGCCGCTGTTTCGTGCCATTCAGGAAGGCCGCACCGAACTGGCCATCGAATACTGCCTGCACGCCGAAGAGCGCCACCCCCTCTACCGCAATGATTTCGCCCGCGAACGCTCCGAACTGCTGTTTGCCGACGGTCAGCATCAGGAAGCGCACGAAATCTTCGCCGAAATTGCCGCCGGTGAATCACACCCGCCGTGGGCCGAGCTGGGGGTTGTGCGCTGCCTGATTGCCCTGCACCAACTCGACGAAGCGCAAGCGCGTCTGATGTCTTTGCTGAAAGAACACCCCATGTTTCTGGCCGCCAACGATTGCCGCACGCAAATCTTTGAGGCGCGTGGCGATTTGCTCGCCGCCCGGCAATCGCTGGAAGATACGCTCAAGCTGGCGCCCAACCGCATCAGTCGCCTGCGCGCCTGCGCCCGTCTTTCCCTGCAACTGGAAGACCCTTCCGCTGCCGAAGAGGCAATGAGCAAGGTGCTCAGCAACAACCGCTACTCCATTTTCCGCGACCCGCAGGATCACCTGCGGATGCTCAACCTGCTGCTCGACGGCCAACGGCTGGAAGAAGCCGACAACATTCTGGGCAAGCTCGAACGCGGCTTTGGCGAAGCCTCGCTGAACGTGCTGTGCCGCGACCTTGCCCGCAGCCGCATGGCCAACGCCCGAGGCGACGAAGCAAACGCCGCCGCCTTTGCGCTGTCCGCCTACCGTCACCTGCAACAAATCGGTCTGGATGCGCTGGGCGACAGTCTGAACGACGACACCCTTCAGGAAATGACCAGCCAGTTGCTGGAAAACGAACTGGAAGAAGAAGCCTGTGCGCTGACCCGTGAGCGCATCCGCACCGCGCCCAACCAGCAATCGCTGACTGCCGCGCGCGCCGCCTTGCGCGAACTGGGCAGAACCGACCTTGCGGAAGAAATCGAAGCCCGCCTGGAAGATACGGCTCACGAATATCTCGACCGCAGCGAAGAGCTGGACAAGGAAGGCAAACCCGAAGAGGCCGTGCTCGTGCTCATGCAGGCCACCAGCGCCCTGCCCGGCAATCCGGACATTCTCGTCAACACCGCCATCGCTCTCATCCGCAGCCTGCGCGAACAGGGCTGGGTGATGGGCACTGCCGACCACGCCATGGCGCTGCTCGTCCGCGCCCGCCAGATTGACCCCGAAAACAGCCGCGCCAACCAGCTTATTCGCCACCTCAAACAGCTTGCGCGGGAACGAAAAATCGAAAACGCCTTCAACATCGACCCCGCCGCCCCCGAGGCGCAAGCCTCCCGCAGCGCAAACGAATGACGAACGATGTACCAAGACAAAACCCTGCCTTGCAAAACCTGCGGAAACCACTTCATCTTCTCCGCAGGCGAACAGGCGTTTTTCGCTGAAAAAGGTTTCCAGCCTCCCCAGCGCTGCCCGCGCTGCCGCAACGCCCGCAAGGACAGCGGCAAAGCCTCGCGCAGCTCGTTTACAGCAACCTGCGCGCGCTGTGGCCGACCGGCGCACCTGCCTTTTTCCCCCGAACCAGACCGCCCGGTGTATTGCCACGATTGTCACCGCACCCGCAAGGAACGTCCGCCCGCAGCGCAGCGTCGCCCCCGCCCCGCCCGCTCATCGCGCCTGCTGCCGTTTCTGCTCGTGCTCATCGTCTCGATGCTGGCGCTCTGGATTGGCCACCGCACCGAACTGCCCGCCCGGCAAAACGAATTTGTTGCCCACAGTGCGCAAAGCCCTGCTGCCAACAGCGCTGCCCTGCCGCCGGAAGCCTACGCCGTCATGGAACGCATCCAGCGCGGCCAGCCGCACCCTTACGCCAAGGACGGCACCACGTTTTTCAACCGCGAAGGCAAACTGCCGCAAAAGCCACGCGGCTATTACCGCGAATACACCGTGCCCACGCCCGGCGCGCGCGACCGTGGTGCGCGGCGTCTGGTCACCGGCGGCGAGCCGCCCGAAGTCTGGTATTACACCGCCGACCACTACCAAAGTTTCCAGCGCATCACGCCATGACCGATTCTGCCGCGCCGTCTCCCGCCGACCTGCCCGACCTGGCCGACCTTTCCTGCGCCGGTTTTTATCTGCTCGACCCCGTGCATCTGGCCACGCTGCGCGCGCACGCCCATCGCCAGCACTACCATCTTGCCGAAATCGACTGCGAAGGCTGCGCCGACAAGGCTCAACTGCTCGCGCTGACCGCCCGCCAGATGCACCTGCCGGAGTATTTTGGCCGCAACTGGGATGCGCTCTACGATTGTTTGACCGACCCCGCCGCGCTGCCCATCGCCCCCGGCCACGTCCTGTTGTTCACCCGCACGCAAAGCCTGCGCCAGCACGCGCCCGAGGCGCTGGCGATGCTGCGCGAAGTCTGCGCAGAGGCCGCCGAAGAGGCCGCCGCGCAAATGCCGCCGCGCCCGCTGTGGACGTTCTTGCTCAATGATTGATTCCCGCCCATGACCCACTGTCCCGCCCCGCACCGTTTGCTGCTTCTGCTGCTGATTGCCTGTCTGCTCGCCGCCTGCGGCAGCGCGCCCAGCCGCCCGCGCGCGCCAAAAAGCTATTTCACCCTGCCCGCCGGTCAGCAGCACGAACTGGTGCTCTATTCGCTGGGACTGCTTGAT
Organism: Rhodocyclaceae bacterium; assembly: GCA_017444505.1. Lineage (GTDB taxonomy): Bacteria > Pseudomonadota > Gammaproteobacteria > Burkholderiales > Rhodocyclaceae > JAFZMK01. Next base: position 5,364 of record JAFSWK010000023.1, read on the forward strand.
ACCAAATACGTCTTTGGCGGGCGCAATCCGGAAGCCGGGCTGGATTGCAGCGGCATGGTCAGCTACATCGTCGAACAGGTCAGCGGCAAGCGTCTGCCGCACAACGCCGCGCAGATTGCCAACATCACGCGCCCCATCAAGCTGAAAGAAGCCGTCCCCGGCGATTTGCTGTTTTTCAACACCAGTGGCCGCGCCCATTCGCACATGGGCATTTATATTGGCGACAACCGCTTCATCCACGCCCCGTCCTCGCGCGGACAGGTGCGCAAGGAAAGCCTGAGTCTCGCCTATTTCCGCAAGCGTCTTGACGGCGTGCGCACGCTGCGCCCGCGCTAGGTGCGCGCCGCGCCCGCGCGCCCGTCGTTGCTGTCCAGATGCCAGAAAATGCCGGCGGCGCAAGCCGTCATCACGCCGATGCAGATGAACGACGCCTGAAATGCCCGCAGCGTGGCCAGCTCCTCACTCATGCGCTCGGCATACCAGCCGCGAAACGCCGAGAGCAACGAAGCGGCCACCGAGACGCCAAAACTCATTGCAAGCATCTGCACCATCGAATGCAGGCTGTTGCCACTGCTCACCTCGCGGGGGCGCAGGTCTTTGAGCGTCACCGTATTCATGCAGGTAAATTGCAGGGAACTGGCCGCGCCGCCCGCCAACAGCGCCAGCAGCAACAGCACCGGCGAAGTGTGCGCATCCATCCACGCCCAGACCGCAATCAGCGCGCCGAGCGCCAGCGTGTTGCTCACCAGCACGCGGCGGTAGCCCAGCGCGCGCACCAGCGGCGTCACCGCCCGTTTCATCCCCAGGCTGGCCAGCCCCATCGGCAGCAACATCATCCCCGCGCTGGACGGCGAATAGCCAAACACCACCTGCAAGAGCAGCGGAATCATAAAGGGCAGCGCACCGCCGCCGATGCGGGCAAAGAGGTTCCCCAGAATACCGACGCGGAAACTTTGCAGGCGAAACAGGCGCGGCGAATACAGCGGCGCCCGCACGCGCGTCGCGTGCAGCCCGTACACCACCAGCGAGACTACACCGGCAAACATCAGCAGCATCACGGTCAGCCGCTGAAAGCCCAGCGTGGAAAGACCATCGAGCGCCATCGAAAAACTCAACATGCAGCAGGCAATCATGAGGTAGCCGACGAAATCGAAATGCGTGCGGCGATGGCGCACCACGTCTTCCGGCAACAGGCGGCGGGCGGCCACCCAACCGGCCACGCCCATCGGCACGTTGATGAGAAAAATCCAGTGCCAGGAAAGCGCCTGCACCAGCCAGCCGCCCAGCACCGGCCCCACCACGGGGCCGACCAGACCGGGGATGGCGATGAAACTCAGGGCTTCCAGAAAGTGTTCGCGCGGCACCACGCGCATCACCACCAGCCGCCCCAGCGGCAGCAGCAGCGCACCCCCCAGCCCTTGCGCCACGCGCGAAGCCACCAGCAGATGCAAACTCGGCGAGAGCGCGCACAGCAGCGAACCCAGCGTAAACAACACAATCGCCGCGAGAAACACGCGGCGCAAGCCCAGCCGGTCAACCAGCCAGCCCGAGGCGGGAATCAGCACGGCGATGGCCAGCATGTAGGCGACCACCACCCACTGCATGTTCAACGGACTTTGCCGCAAACTGACCGCCATGCCCGGCAGCGCCGTGTTGACGATGGTGCTGTCGAGCGTGAGCATGAAAACGCTCAACGCGGCCAGCCACAGCAGCGGACGATGACGACGCAGGGGAGAGACGTCCGCC
>JAFSWK010000024.1 GCA_017444505.1 Rhodocyclaceae bacterium
CACCGTCTCGCCGTTTTCGTAGAGTTCATTGCAGGACAAATCCAGCGCATCGTTCCAGACAACGCCATATCCGCCCGCATCGACCTGTACGCCCGCAAACAGCCCGGGCGTGTTTTTCAGCGCCTGAAATGCCTGCCACTTTGCAAACAGCGGCTTGATGTCATAGCGTTTGGTTACGCCTTCGGCAAACTGCACGCTCAGGCAATAGTCCGGTAGCGCACTCACCGCTTTCACCTTGTGAAACATGCCGTCGTCTCCTTATTCCAGAGGGGGGAGCTTTTTGAACGCTTGCGTCTCCCACATTTGCAACAGGTCATCCTTGTGAATCCCCGTCCATTCCCGAACCATGGCCAATGCTTTTGGCGGAAGATGACCTTCCAGCACTTCGCCCGTCCGGATGATGATGGCGGCCATTTCCTCGCCGTACAAGGCATGAATGTGCGGAGGGCGAGCACGACCCCCACGCTCACGCCAGCCGCTTGCGCGTCTGTCATTCGCTGCCCCCCGAGGGGGCTACGCCCGCCTTTGGGCGGCCATGCGGCGGGCGGTGTTCTGCCTGCTGAAAATACATGCGAATGACGATTCCGTAAAATCTCGACAAAACAGGCATTGCGCGCCCCTGCTATCTTGCTTGCCTCGGCATGTTATCACGATTTCGTGACAGTCTGCCGCGTACAAAACCGCCGGTGCATCCCGCGTGGGTAACGCTTTACGTTGCTACCCTTTGGGGCGGCTTCCGGCTCAGGCGGCGATGTGGTCACGCCCGCTCGCGCGGGGGCATCATGGCCACGGCTGCGGCGCTGAGGACGAGGGCGACGCCGAGCGCGGCGCTGGGGGCGAGGCGTTCGGAGAGAAAGACCATTGCCAGCAACACGCCACAGGCGGGTTCTAGGGCGAGGAAGATGCCGCTGCGCTCGGCGGGTACGTCTTGCAGGCCACGGTTCCACGCCCAGGCTGCGAGCAGGTTGCAGCCTAGCCCCAGATAGATGACGGCGGCAATGCCGCTGGCCGTCCAGTGAATCGGCGTGCCGCCAGCGAGGAACAGGGCGGGGGCGAGGGTGAAGAGTGCGCCCAGTTGCAGGGTGAGCGCGGTGTAGGCGCGCGAGCCGATTTCCATCAGCAGGGGTACAGACAGGTGCACCCAGAAGGCGGCGACGAGGGTGGAGGCAAATACCAGCCCACAGCCGAACACGGAGACTTCGCCGCGCGGCGAGCCGCCTACGAGCAGGAAAACGCCAATAAACGCTACCGCGCCGAGCAGCCAGATGCGGGCGCTGGCCGTTTTGCGAAAACAGTAGTGTCCGACGAGGATGACCATCAGCGGTGCCAGCCCGATCATGGTGGTGGCGCTGGCGGCGGAGGTGCGTTGCAGTCCGCCAAATTGCAGCAGAAAGGTGGCGGGATAGGTGAGCAGCGCCAGCAGCGCAAGGGTTTTGCATTGCGCCGCATTCAGCCGCCTGTGACGCAGAAAACGGATGCTGGTGGGTACGGTGCAGACGGCGGCCAGCAGCAGCCGAAAGAGGACAATCCAGGCGGCATCGGCCATGCCGAGGGCGTATTTTCCGACGACAAAAGAGGTTCCCCAGAGGAAGGTGGCCAGTAGCAGGTAAGACATGGGGTGACGTTGCAGACGTTCGCGTCATTGCGCGGCGCCCCGCGTGCGTTCGGGTTTATCGGAACTGGGCGGGGCGTTATCGGAACTGGGCAGGGCGTTATCGGAACTGGGCAGGGCGTTATCGGAACTCGGCGTTATTTTTCAGGCGGTAGGTGCGGTTTCTTTTCGCGCCCTCTGCCACGGCCAGCCCGCGCGCGACAAGCCGCGCCAGCAGCTTTTGCGCGCCGCGCTGCGTCAAGCCCGTCGCCGCCGCCACTTCGGGCGAGCGCACATCTCCCCGTTCCGCCATCAACGCGCACGCCAACCGCTCTTCAGCGGAAAGTTCGTTCCGTTGCGCGATTCCATCGGACAGTTTATCGGAACTTGTCGGAACTTGTCGGAACTTGTCGGAACTTGTCGGAACTCGTCGGAACTCGTCGGAACTCGCGGGGTCGTTGCCGGAACTCGCGGGGTCGTTGCCGGAACTCAGCGGGTCGTTACCGGAACTTGCCGGAACTTCGCCCTCAAAGGCTTCGTTGCGGTGGAAGGTGAATTTTGTGCCGGCTGCTGTTCGGGTGTATTCGACGGTGATTCCGGCAGCTTTGCAGGCTTCGCGAATGCGGGGGATGCCTGTGCCGAAGCTCTCGATGTCTCGGGATTTGTGCAGCGTTTGCGCGATCAGCATGTTGCGCGATAGCGAAGAGTTGTCTTCGCCGGAAAGGTGCGCCGCCGGGTCTTGCCCTTCAATGAACCAGCCGGGATTGGTGATTTCCACGCTGTCGCTGTAAATTTCGACTTGCACGCTGGCGCTGGACAGGTGGTCGCGGTGGGTGAAGGCGTTGTACAACGCTTCACGTACAGCCTCGGGGGGCAGTTCGGGAATTTCTTCGCGCGGGCCAGTGCCGCGAATGACGAAGCGGCGGCGGGTGTTCATGAGAATGTAGTGCTCGGCTTCGCGCACCAGCGCAAAGAGCGTGCCGTGTTCCTGGTGCATGTCCAGCACTTCGGTGCGGGCGTGGCTGGCGAAGATGCCCATTTTGAGGCCGATGCCGCGCGAGGGGCAGAACAGCACTTCGGCGGCGTTGGTGAGCTTGCCGTTGCGAATCAGCGCCAGTCGGCTCAGGGCGTTTTCTGCTCCGGCGTATTGAAAACGGATGCGGCCACAACTGTTGCCGCGCTCTACGTAAGCGCGCAGTTCTGCTTCGTCTACGTCCGCGACGGGGCGGCTGGATTCCCATTGATCCCACGGCACTTCGCGCGCACGGGCGTAGAGGAACATGCGCGACAGTTCTTCCTGCGACATTTGTACGTCCGCATCCGCCACGCGGACGTAATACTTGCCCTTGCAGGCGTAGGGCACTTCAAAGCCGGAAAAGGCGACCCGAATGTAGCCGCGCCCGCCGTCGTCCAGTGCTTCGATGGTGGGGTAGATGGCGGGTTTTATGCTGGTGGCGATGGCTTGGCTGAGTTTGCGCAGTGTGGCTTCCGATACGTCCTGTCCGGTCACTTCGCCATCGTTGCCGACGCCAAAATAGAGTTCGCCGTGCCCGTGCTTGTTCAGGATGGCGGCGATGGAAACCATGCCTTCCTTGATTTCCGAGGTGGTCTTTTTGAATTCGACAAATTCGCTTTCCTGGCCGAGATTCATGCCTCGTCGCCTCCGTCGTGTGCAGGCAGCGCGCCGAGCAGCGCCTCGCATTCTTCGCGCGTGCCGATGCTGATGCGCAGCCAGGCGGCGATGCGTTCGGGGTGTGTGAAGTGGCGCACGAGGACGGCGTTTTCGCGCAACTGTTGCGCGACTTCGGCGGCGTTGCCTGCGGGCGGGCGGGCGAAGATGAAATTGGCCGCCGAGGGCAGGACGGTGAAACCGCGCTGGCGCAGTTGCTCGGTGAGCCATTCGCGGTTGGCCATGATGATGCGGCGGTGTTCGTCAAACCATGCTTCGTCTTGCAGCGCGGCGGCGGCAGCAGTTTGCGCGAGGCGGTCGAGCGGGTAGGAGTTGAAGCTGTTTTTGACGCGGTTTAGCCCCGCAATCAGTTCCGCGCTGCCCAGCGCCCAGCCCACGCGCAGCCCCGCGCCGCCGCGCGATTTGGACAGGGTTTGCACGACCAGCACATTGGGGTGTTCGTTCAAAAGCGCCACGGCGCTCTCGCCGCCGAAGTCGATATAGGCTTCATCGACGAGCACGACGCATTGCCGGTGCGCGCGCGCCAGACGGTCAATTTCCGCCAGCGGCAGCAACTGGCCGGTGGGGGCGTTGGGGTTGGCCAGCAAAACGCCGCCGGACGCGGCTTCATTTGCGGCGGGCAGGAAAGCGTCCACGTTGAAACGCAGTTCGTCATCCAGCGCAATCTGCCGGTATTGAATGCCGTACAAGCGGCAATAGACGGGGTAAAAGCTGTATGTAATATCGGCAAACCAGAGGGGCTGCGGCTGGCGGAAGAAGGCGAGGAAGGCGTGGGCGAGCACTTCATCCGAACCATTGCCGACAAAGACGTTTTCCGGCTGCAAGCCGTGGCGTTCGGCCAGCACGGTGCGAAGATGCAGGCTTTCCGGGTCGGGATACAGGCGCAGGCGCTCGTCGATGGCGTCGTGCAGCGCGGCCAGTACGCGCGGCGAGGGGCCGAAGGGCAGTTCGTTGGTGTTGAGTTTGACGAGCTTGGCGATGCGCGGCTGTTCGCCGGGCACGTAGGGGCTGAGGTCGGCCAGCGCGGGACTCCAATAGCGGCTCATGGGCGGTGTCTCTTGCAATCGGGCGGAAAAACACAATGCCCCGCCCGCAGGCAGGGCGGGGGCATTTTTGCCCTTTTTGCGCCGCCCTGCAATGGCTGCGGCGCGCAAAGTGTGGCAGGCGCGCACGCGCGGGCGCAGATACGGCGCGCTGGCGGGCTGGTGTGCGGCGCGGGCGGCGGGCGGCTGTTGTATGATGGTCAGCCTTTGATTGTCACCGGATTGCCGTCTTACCATGCGTCAGGCCACTGTTTCTCGCAATACGTCGGAGACCCGCATTGAGGTTTCGCTTTCGCTCGATGGTTCGGGCGGGGCAGAGCTGAAAACCGGGGTGCCGTTTCTTGACCACATGCTCGACCAGGTGGCGCGCCACGGCGCCTTTGACCTGCGGGTGCACGCCGAGGGCGACACGCACATTGATGACCATCACACGGTGGAAGACGTGGGCATTGCGCTGGGGCAGGCCTTTGCGCAGGCGCTGGGCGAACGGCGCGGCGTGGTGCGCTATGGGCACGCCTATGTGCCGCTGGATGAGGCGCTTTCGCGCGTGGTGGTGGATTTGTCTGGCCGCCCGGGGCTGCACTGGTTTGTGGCGTTTTCGCGCGAGCGCGTCGGCCAGTTTGATCTGGAACTGGCGCGGGAGTTTTTCCAGGGCTTTGTGAATCACGCGGCCATCACGCTGCATGTGGATAACCTGCGCGGCGAAAATGCGCACCATCAGTGCGAAAGCGTCTTCAAGGCGTTTGCGCGGGCGCTGCGCATGGCGGTGGCCGTGGATGCGGCGCACACCGATTGTGTGCCGTCCACGAAGGGGGTGTTGTGAGCACTGCCCGCGTGGATGTGGCCATTGTCGATTACGGCATGGGCAACCTGCATTCGGTCAACAAGGCGTTAGAGCGCGTCGCGCCCGCCGGCTGCCGCGTGCGGGTTACGCGCCAGCCCGAAGAAGTGGCGGCAGCCGGGCGTGTGGTCTTCCCCGGCCAGGGAGCAATGCACGACTGTATGCGCGAACTGGCCGCCTGCGGGCTGGATGAAGCGGTGCGGGAAGCGGCGGCGAACAAGCCGTTTCTGGGCATTTGCGTCGGTCAGCAAATGTTGTTTGACCATAGCGAAGAAGGCGATTGCGCCGGTCTGGGCATCTTGCCCGGTCAGGTCAAGCGTTTTGCCGACGCGCCTGCGCGCAAAGTGCCGCACATGGGCTGGAATGAACTGTGGCCTGCGCGCGAACATCCGCTGTGGGCGGGCATTGCGCCGGGGGCGCGGTTTTACTTTGTGCATAGTTATTACGTCTGCCCGCAGCAGGAAAGTGACGCCGCAGCGCATACGGAATACGGCGTGCGCTTTGCAGCGGCGGTGGCGCGCGACAATCTCTTTGCCCTGCAATGTCATCCCGAAAAGAGTGCTGCCGACGGGCTGCGGCTGCTGGAAAATTTCCTGCGCTGGAAGCCCTGATTTTTCCTTCTGAATTTTTTACTGCGAAGTGGTGCAAGCATGTTGTTGATTCCCGCCATTGATTTGAAAGACGGCCAATGCGTCCGCCTGAAACAGGGAGAGATGGACGCGGTCACGGTGTTTTCGGACGACCCTGCGGCGATGGCGCGCGAATGGGTCAAGCGCGGCGCGCGCCGTCTGCATCTGGTGGATTTGAACGGCGCCTTTGCCGGCGCGCCGAAAAACGAAGCCGCCATCCGCGCCATCCTGAAAGAAATTGACGGCGCCATTCCCGTGCAACTGGGCGGCGGCATCCGCGACCTCGACACCATCGAACGTTATCTGGACGCGGGCATTCAGTACGTCATCATCGGCACGGCAGCGGTGAAAAACCCCGGCTTGCTGCGCGATGCCTGCGCCGCCTTTGTCGGACGCATTCTCGTCGGGCTGGACGCCAAGGAAGGCAAGGTCGCCACGGATGGCTGGTCGAAACTCACCGGCCACGATGTCATCGACCTCGCCCGCAAGTTTGAGGATTACGGCGTGGAAGCGGTGATTTACACCGACATTGGCCGTGACGGAATGCTCACCGGCGTCAATGTGGAAGCCACTGCGCGCCTGGCGCGCGCCATTCGCATTCCGGTGATTGCCAGCGGCGGACTGGCGACGATGGCGGATGTGGAGGCGCTGTGCGAAGTGGCTGCCGACGGCATTCAGGGCGCGTTTACCGGACGCGCGGTCTATCAGGGCACGCTGGATTTCGTTGCCGCGCAAAAACGTGCCGACGAACTGAGCGGCGGGGCGCGCTGAACGTCATGCTGGCCAAACGCATCATTCCTTGTCTGGACGTGAACGCGGGGCGCGTGGTCAAGGGCGTGAAGTTTCTGGAACTGCGCGACGCGGGCGACCCGGTGGAAGTTGCCCGCCGCTATGACGCCGAAGGCGCGGACGAAATCACGTTTCTGGACATCACCGCCAGCTCGGACGAGCGCGACACCATCCTGCACGTTGTCGAAGCCGTCGCCGGGCAGGTGTTCATTCCGCTCACCGTGGGCGGCGGCGTGCGCAGTGTCGCCGACCTTCGCCGCCTGCTCAACGCCGGTGCCGACAAGGTGAGCATCAACACCGCCGCCGTGCAGCGCCCTGAGCTGGTGCGCGAAGCGGCAGAGCGCGTCGGCAGCCAGTGCATCGTGGTCGCCATCGACGCCAAAGCGGTTGCGCCGGGGCGCTGGCACGTATTCACCCACGGCGGGCGCAACGACACCGGGCGCGACGCGCTGGAATGGGCGAAAGAAGTCGTGGCACTGGGCGCGGGTGAAATTCTGCTCACCAGCATGGATCGCGACGGCACGCGGCAAGGTTTTGATTTGGCGCTGACCCGCGCCGTCTCGGACGCGGTGAGCGTGCCGGTAATTGCCAGCGGCGGCGTCGGTACACTGGAACATCTCGCGGAAGGCGTGAGCGAAGGCGGCGCCGATGCCGTGCTCGCCGCCAGCATTTTTCATTTTGGCGAATACAGCATCGCGCAGGCCAAAGAGCTGATGCGGGCGCGCGGCATTGAGGTGCGGCTATGACGGCGGCAGTGGAAGCGCGCGCGCTCGATGCGCTGCGCTGGGATGAACACGGGCTGATGCCGGTCATCGCGCAAGATGCCGCCAGCGGCGCGGTGCTCATGTTTGCCTGGATGAACCGCGAGGCGCTGGCAGAAACCTTGCAAAGCGGGCAGGCCGTGTATTGGTCGCGCTCGCGCGCGCGGCTGTGGCGCAAGGGCGAAGAATCCGGCCACACGCAAAAAGTGCTGGAAATCCGCACCGATTGCGACAACGACGTGTTGCTGCTGAAAATCGAACAACGCGGCGGCATCGCCTGCCACACCGGACGGCAAAGCTGCTTTTTCCAGCGTTACCAGCCGGGCGTTGGCTGGCAGGCGGATGCGCCCGTACTGAAAAATCCGGAGGAAATCTATGACCGACACTGACGACGTGCTGCACCGCCTGTCCAGCACGCTGGCGGCGCGAAAAGGCGCGGATGCGCAAAGCTCTTACGTTGCCAGCCTGTACGCCAAAGGCACGGATGCGATTTGCAAAAAAGTGGCCGAAGAAGCCGCCGAAACCATCATGGCGGCGAAAGACGGCGAAGCGAAGAAAATCGTCTGGGAACTGGCCGATTTGTGGTTTCACTCGCTGGTGCTGGCGCATCATTTTGATTTGTCGGTGGACGACATCCTTGCCGAACTGCGCCGCCGCGAAGGGGTTTCCGGCATTGAAGAGAAAAACGCCCGCAAGCAGGGCTAAACCGCAGCCTGCTTTTTCACAGGAGAGATGGCAATGAGTGACTGCATTTTCTGCAAAATCGCCGCCGGCGAAATTCCCGCCAAACTGATTTATCAGGATGACGAAATGCTCGCCTTTCACGACATCAAGCCTGCCGCGCCGGTGCATTTTCTCGTCATCCCGCGCGCGCACATCGCCTCGTGCGCGGAATTGACCGCCGGGCACGCGCCGCTGGTCGGGCGCATGTTGGTGAAAGCCAGCGAACTGGCGCGCGAACAGGGGCTGACGGAAGGTTTCCGCACCCTTATCAACACCGGCAGAAACGGCGGGCAAGAGGTGTATCATCTGCACATTCACGTACTGGGCGGCCCGCAGCCTTTGGGCGCGCCCTTTTGATTTTTCCCGCCGCGCGCACGGCAACTGATAAATGACGGAGAGCAAAACATGGGTTCTTTGAGCATCTGGCACTGGCTGATTGTCCTGATTGTGGTCGTACTGGTTTTCGGCACGGGCAAATTGCGCAATCTGGGCAAAGACCTGGGCAGCGCCGTCAAAGGTTTCAAGGAAGGGATGCAGGAAGCCGGACTGAATGATGGGACGCCCGCGCAGCAAAAAACCGCCGAACCCGCGCAGGTCACGCAGGCGGACAACACGCTGGAAGGGCAGGCGCGCGAGGCCGCTGCGCCGTCCGAAAAATCCTGAAGTTGCGCCGCCGCCGCAGCAGCAGCGCCGTTTTTCGTCCGCCATGTTTGATTTCAGCTTTGGCGAACTGTTGATTGTTATGGTCGTGGCGCTGGTCGTCATCGGGCCGGAACAACTGCCCAAGGTCGCCCGCACCATCGGTGCGCTGGCCGGGCGCGCGCAGCGTTATATCGCCGAAGTGAAAAGCGAGGTGCAGCGCGAAATCCAGTTGGAAGACATGAAAAACCTCCAGCAAAGCGTGACCGCCGAAGCGCGCGCGCTGGAAACTTCCCTGCGCGCGGGCATTGCCAGCATGGAAGAAAACGCGCGCGCGCTGCAAGCGCAGGCGGGCGAAGCGATGGCCGCGTTTACGGTGACGGACGAAGCGGCGCCTGCGCCCGCGCCGCAAAGCACCGAAACCGCAGACGCAGCGGACGCCGCCACAGACGCGGCAGACGAAGCCGCGCCGCAAACTGAACCCGCCGCGCCCGCGCCGGATGCCGCGCCGCAAGAGGCCGCCGCCGTAGCGGATGCGCCCGCCAGTTCCGTGTTTGACCCTCTGAAACAAGAATCCGCCCACACGACATGAGCGAAGCACAAGGCGAAACCTTCATCAGCCATCTGGTCGAGCTGCGCAGCCGCATCGTGCGCGCGGGCGCATCCGTGTTGCTCGTCTTTGTCTGCCTGATGCCGTGGGCGAACCGCATTTACGACCTGCTCGCCGCGCCGATGATTGAAACCCTGCAACAAGGAATGCAGGCGGGGGGTGCGGCGCCGACGATGATTGCCATCGGCGTGGTGACGCCGTTTTTCGTGCCGGTGAAAGTCACGCTGATGGTAGCCTTTTTGCTCTGCCTGCCGGTGGTGCTCTATCAGGCGTGGGCGTTTGTCGCCCCCGGGCTGTATTCGCACGAACGTCGCCTGGCGCTGCCGCTGGTGCTGGCCAGCACGCTGCTGTTTTTGCTCGGCATGGCCTTTTGCTATTTCTTCGTCTTTCGCACGGTCTTTCAGTTCATCGCCACGGTCGCGCCGAAAAGCATCACTGCCGCGCCAGACATCGAGCAATATCTTTCCTTCGTGATGACCATGTTCCTCGCCTTCGGCATCGCCTTTGAAGTGCCGGTGGCCGTCGTCGTGCTGGTGCGCGCGGGCGTGGTCGGCATTGAAAAACTGCGCGCTGCGCGCCGCTACATCATCGTCGCCGCCTTCATCATCGCCGCCATCGTCACGCCGCCCGATGTCGTCTCGCAACTGATGCTGGCCATCCCGATGATTCTGCTCTACGAAATCGGCCTGCTGCTGGCGGGCGCAGGGCGCAAACCGGCGGCTGCGGCGCAGGAAGCAGAAAACCTGCCCGTGCCCGCGCCCGAATCTTCGCCCGCACCCGAAGGTGATGCGCAAAAATAGCCCTTTCCCGACTGTACAGGTTTTGCCCGATGAACATTCTGATTGTCCACGCTCACCCCGAACCGCAATCGTTTTGCGCCGCGATGAAAGACGCCGCCGTAGAAGTCTTCCGCCAGCAAGGGCACACGGTGACGGTCTCTGACCTCTACGCGATGCGCTTCAACCCCGTAGCCAGCGCCGAGGATTTTGCCAGCCGCGCCAATCCCGACTACTGCGTCTATGCGCTGGAACAGCGCCACGCCGTTGACACCGGCACGCTGCCCGACGACATCCGCACCGAGCTGGAAAAACTGCTGGCCTGCGACCTGCTGGTGCTCACCTTCCCGCTCTTCTGGGCCTCCGTGCCCGCGATTCTCAAAGGCTGGTTCGACCGCGTTCTGGTTTCCGGAAAAGTGTATGGCGGCAAACGGTTTTACAACCGCGGCGGGCTGGCGGGCAAGCGCGCGCTGGTGGGCGTCACCCTGGGCGGGCGCGAAGACATGTTTGGCGCGCACGGCATTCACGGCCCGCTGGAAGGGATGCTCAAACCCGTGCTGCAAGGCACGCTGGGCTACGCCGGTTGTTCCGTGCTGAAACCGTTTGCCGGCTGGCACATTCCCTATATCAGCGCCGAACAACGCGCCCAGGTGCTGCAAGCGTGGCGCGCGCGGCTGGCAGCTCTGGCGGAAGAGGCCGATTTCCTGCCCATGCCGGATCTGGCCGATTTCGGCGCACGTTATGAATCTTCTAACCACAAGGGAGCGACATCATGAGCGTAATCAGCATCGACATCGACGCCCAGCGCGCTTTTTCCGCGCTGTGCCCGAAAGAACTGCCCGTGGAAGGGGCGACGGAAATTGTCGTGGAACTCAACGCGCAGGCCGAGCTGGCCGATTTTCGCGTCCTCACGCGCGACGGACACGGCGCCCGCGCCGTCTGGATTGTGCCCGACCACACGCAGATGGTGCAGCCGCTGAATTTCCCCAACGCCAACCTCACCTGGGTGCGCCACGCCGAGGTCGGCACGGACGGTTTTCTGCCGCTGCCCGGGCTGCCCGCGCCGACGGACTACGATTTTCTGGCCATCAAAGGCTGCGATGACGACATGCACCCCTTCGGCATCTGCTATCAGGATCTGGCCGAACGCATCAGCACCGGGCTGATTGAATGGCTGCAAGCGCGCGACGCCAAGGTACTCCTCGTCGGCGGGCTGGCGACCGATTACTGCGTGAAAGCCTCCGTGCTGCAACTGTGCCGCGTGAAGGGCTGGAAAGTGTTGCTCAACACCGCCGCCTGCCGAGGCATCGCGGAAGAGACCACGCGCACGGCGCTGGAAGAAATGCGCGAGGCCGGCGCCATCCTGCTGCAAAACGCCCAGGCCGTGCGCGACTGGCTGGCGGAAAACCCGCAGTAAAAACGCCGCGCGCCCTGCTGCTGCCCCCACACTTGCGCCACGCTGCTGGATGCGTTACGGTCAGCACATTCTTGGTGCATCACTCACGGAGCAACATCATGGCCATCACCTACAGTAGCGAAGAACTGGCAGGCGTGCCCGCAAGCGTCATCGAGCGCAGCCGCCGTCTGGTCGAAGAACTCAAGGCGCGCCCGAAAGACGCGCCCATTTCGGAGCTGGGCAAAAGCCTCGCTGCCATCCGCCAGCGTTACATCGACAACGGCGGGACGTTTGCTGAAAGCGAGGAAGACTTCCAGCGCCTTGTGCGCTCCTACCGCTTCGGGATTGACGAATGACCAGGCAGCCAGAACGCATCCTCACCTACGTAGACACCTGCCTGCTGATGGCCGCTTTCCGCAACAAAAGCGAGCGCGACTGGGCTGCCGCAGAAATTCTTGAGGACGAGCGCCGCGTCTTCATCACCAGCGACGCGCTCTGGCTGGAACTCATGCCCAAGGCCGTCTACAACAAATGCACCGATGAAGCTGCCTTTTATGCCGATTTCTTCGGGCGCGCGGAACAGCACCAGTCGTGGAACCTTGCCGTGCTGCAAAGCACGCGGCGACTTGCCGCAGCATACGGCCTGTCCGCAATGGACGCCATCCACATCGCGCACGCCATAGACGCCGGTGTAGACGAATTTGTCAGCGCCGAGCGTATCACCAAACCCATGTTTCGCGTGCTGGAACTGCCCATGACCTCCATTGCGCTGGCATAGCCGCCGCACGCACAAAAAACCGGCGGTTGCGCCATGACCAACAGGTAGATTGCATGGATGTCTCCCGCCCTGTTTGTGTCGCGCTGCGTTTGCTTACGGTGCGGGGGGTGTGGTGTTTTGCTGTGCGCGTATTTGCGCCTCGCGGCGTGGGCAGGGCTTTTCGCAGCCGGCGTGGCATTCCAGACCCATTGCGCCGAGTCCCCCGCAACTGCCTTTTGGCGCCTTGCGCCCCATCAGTACGCCTGCCGCCAGGCCGAGGGCGGCGAGCAGCATGATGGCGAGGGTGAGTACGAAGGTGGTCATGGCGGCACGGGGGGACAGGCTTAACCGCCGAAGTCGTCGAGCAGGATGTTTTCGCGCTCTACGCCCAGGTCGGTGAGCATGTTGATGACGGCGGCGTTCATCACCGGCGGGCCGCACATGTAGAACTCGCAGTCTTCCGGCGCGGGGTGGCCTTTCAGGTAATGCTCGTAGAGTACGTTGTGAATGAAGCCGGTGTAGCCCGTCCAGTTGTCTTCGGGTAGCGGCTCAGACAGGGCGATGTGCCAGGTGAAGTTGGGGCATTCGGCGGCGAGCTGGTTGAAGTCTGCTTCGTAGAACATTTCACGCTTGGAGCGCGCGCCGTACCAGAAACTGATTTTGCGCTTGGTCTTGATGCGGCGAAGCTGGTCGAAAATGTGCGAGCGCATCGGCGCCATGCCCGCGCCGCCGCCGATGAAGACCATTTCGGCGTCGGTGTCGCGGGCGAAAAATTCACCGAAGGGGCCGGAGATGGTGACTTTGTCGCCCGCTTTGAGGCCGAAAATGTAGGACGACATTTTGCCCGGCGGAATGTTGTTTTGCCCCGCCGGTGGCGTGGCGATGCGCACGTTGAGCAGGATGATGCCTTTTTCTTCCGGATAGTTGGCCATGGAATAGGCGCGCACCACGGGTTCTTCCACGCGCGAGACGTAGCGCCAGAGGTTGTAGCGGTCCCAGTCGTCGCGGAAGCGTTCGGCGATGTCGAAATCGCGGAAGTTGCGCACATGCGGCGGACATTCAATCTGGATGTAGCCGCCGGCGCGAAAATCGACGTGCTCGCCTTCGGGCAGTTCCAGCACCAGTTCCTTGATGAAGGTGGCGACGTTTTCGTTTGAGCGCACGGTGCATTGCCATTTTTTGACGCCGAAGACTTCTTCGGGCACTTCGATTTTCATGTCTTGCCGCACCGCAACCTGACAGGAAAGACGGCAGCCCTGGCGGGCTTCGCGTTTGTTGATGTGCGAGGCTTCGGTGGGCAGCAGGCTGCCGCCGCCTTCGAGCACCTTGACGCGACATTGCCCGCAAGTGCCGCCGCCGCCGCAGGCCGAGCCGACGAAGAGGCGGGCGTCGGCCAGCGCGCCGAGCAGTTTGCCGCCTGCGGGTGCTTCGATGACGCGCTCGCCATTGACCGTGATGCGCACGTTGCCGCTGGCTACCAGACGCGCACGCGCGGCGAGGATGATGAGCACCAGCGCCAGAATGAAGCCGGTGAAAAAGAGAACGCCGAGGAGGATTTCAGTCATGGCCGCTGTGCCTCAAAGCTGGATGCCGGAAAAGACCATGAAGCCCATGGCCATCAGCCCGGCGGTGAAAAAGGCGATGCCCAGCCCGGAAAGGGCGGGCGGCACGTCGGAATATTTCAGCTTTTCGCGCACGCCGGCCATGAGCACAATGGCCAGCGCCCAGCCAAAGCCGGAACCCAGTCCATAGACGAGGCTTTGCGCAAAGCTGTAATCGCGTTCGACCATGAACAGCGAGCCGCCGAGAATGGCGCAGTTGACGGTAATCAGCGGCAGAAAGATGCCTAGCGCGTGATAGAGGGCGGGCACATGGCGTTCCAGAAACATTTCAAGAATCTGCACGATGGCGGCAATCACGCCGATGAAGCTGATGAGCACCAGAAAGCTCAAATCGGCTTCCGGCAGTCCCGCCCAGGCCAGCGCGCCGGGGGCGAGCAGCAGGTGATAAATCAGGTTGTTGACCGGCACGGTGATGGTCTGGATGACGATGACGGCAACGCCCAGCCCGAAGGCGGTCTCTATCTTTTTCGACACGGCCAGAAAGGTGCACATGCCGAGGAAGAACGAGAGGGCGATGTTTTCGGTAAAGACCGAGGCGATGAAAAGATTGCTCAGGGAATCCATGCTGGCTTACTCCTCAATGCGGTGCGCGGGCTTGATACGAAATTCGGGCGCTTCGCATTGCTGCGGGTATTTCTGGCGCACCGCCCAGATAATCAGGCCAATCAGGAAAAAGGCGCTGGGCGGCAGCAGCAGCAGGCCATTGGGCACGTACCAGCCGCCATCATTGACCGTGGGCAGCAGCACGTAGCCAAACAGCGTGCCCGCGCCGAAGAGTTCGCGCACGGCGGCGACCGTGAGCAGAATCAGGCTGTACCCCAGGCCGTTGCCCAAGCCGTCCAGCAAACTGGGCAGCGGCGGGTTTTGCATGGCGAAGGCTTCGGCGCGCCCCATGATGATGCAGTTGGTGATAATCAGGCCGACGAACACGGAAAGCTCTTTGCTGATGGCAAAAGCGTAGGCTTTGAGAATCTGGTCGACGACGATGACCAGCGAAGAAATCACCGTCATCTGTACGATGATGCGGACGCTGGACGGGATGTGGTTGCGAATCAGGCTGATGATGAGGTTCGAGCAGGCGGCCACGGCGGTGAGCGCAATGCCCATGGTGAGCGCGGTGGGCAGTTTGGAAGTCACCGCCAGCGCCGAGCAGATGCCGAGCACTTGCAGGATGACGGGGTTGTTGCGAGCCAGCGGTTCGGTGAGGATGGCGGTGTTTTTCATGGTGTGCGTCCTTTCAGCCTTGCGCCTGCTGCTGGCGCAGACGTTGGAGCAACGGGCCGTAGCCCAGCGGCCCCAGCCAGTAGTTGATTAGGTGTTCGACGCCGCGTCCGGTAAGCGTCGCGCCCGAAAGCCCGTCGATTTGATGCGCCGCGCCCGGCGCGCTGGCTTCGACGTGCCCCTTGACCAGCCGGATGGCCGGTTGCCCGTCGGCGTCATGCACCTGTTTGCCTTGCCAGAGCGCGCGCCATTTCGGGTTGTCGATTTCGCCGCCCAAGCCCGGCGTCTCGCCCTGCTGGTAAAACTTCAAGCCACGCACGGTGTCCCAATCTTTTTCCAGCGCGAGGAAACCATACATGCGCGACCACAGCCCCGCGCCATAGACGGGCAGGATGACGGCTTGCACGCTTTGCCCGTCGGCGCTGCGCACGAAATACACCGGCATGAAACGCGGGCGCAGGCGGATGAGGGCGGGGTCGTCGGCGGGGGCGAGCGGCGTGGTGCGTTTCGGGTCTTTGGCGGCGGCTTCGATGTTGTACTGCGTCTGGTCAAAGGCGGTGCTCACCGCGCCGGTTTCCAGTTCAATCAACTGCGCTTCGATGCGCGAAAGTGCGGCTTCCACGCTGCTGCCGTCTTGCAGCAGACCGGCGACTTCGACGATGTTGCGCTGAAATTCCAGCGCCTGATTGCGTTGCTGCGCGGGTTTCAGCGCCACCGCCGCCCACGCCACCAGCACCGAGCAGCACAGGCAGACGAGCAGGGTGATGCCCAGCGTTTTGGTGCGGCTATCGTTGGGCAGCGCGAAAAACGCGCGTACCGGATTGGCCGCGCGCGGTTCAGGCGAGTTCATGGCGACGCTCCCGACGGCGGATGTTGGCCAGCACGACGCAGTGGTCGATGAGCGGCGCAAACAGGTTGGCAAACAGAATGGCAAGCATGATGCCTTCGGGGAAGGCGGGGTTGAGCACGCGCACGACGATGGTGACGACGCCCACCAGCGCGCCGAAAATCCAGCGTCCGAGGTTGGTCATCGCGGCGGAAACCGGATCGGTGGCCATGAACATGATGCCGAAGGCGAAGCCGCCGAGCACCAGATGCCAGTGCCACGGCACGGCGGTGAGCGGGTTGGCGTCGCTGCCAAAGAGGTTGCACAGCCAAGTGGCGACGACCAGCCCCAGCACGCCGCCGGCGACGATGCGCCAGGAGGCGATGCGCGTATAGAGCAGGAAAGCGCCGCCCACGAGCACGCACAGCTTGGAAGTCTCGCCCAGCGTGCCGGGCATCAGGCCGACGAAGGCTTGCCACCAGCTCAGTCCGCTGTCGGCAATCGCCGTCATACCCGCGCTGGCGGCAAGAGAGAGCGGCGTGGCCTGCGAAATGCCATCGATGCCGGCCACCCAGACCAGATCGCCCGAAATCGCCGCCGGATACGCGAAATACAGAAAGGCGCGTCCGGCCAGCGCCGGATTGAGAAAGTTTTTGCCCGTGCCGCCGAAAATTTCTTTGGCGAACACCACGCCAAAACTGATGCCCAGCGCCACCATCCACAGCGGCATGGCGGGCGGCAAGGTGAGCACGAAGAGCATCGAAGTGACCAGAAAACCTTCGTTGACTTCATGCCCGCGCACGATGGCAAACAGCACTTCCCACAGGCCGCCGACGGCCAGCGTGACGAGGTAGGCGGGCAAAAAGTAGAGAAAACCGTGCACCATGCAGGCCAGCAGATTGTCGGCGGCCAGCGGCACGCCCAGCGCCTGCAAAGCCGCCGCCTGCCAGTGCAGGTGTTCCGTGCCCGCCTGGGCGATGGCCAGATTGGCTTGCAGGCCGGTGTTGTACCAGCCCACGAGCAGGCAGGGCAGCACGGCCAGCACGACGTAAGACATCATCCGTTTCAGGTCGATGGCGTCGCGCACATGCGGCGCGCGCAGGGATTTCTGGCCGGTCGAATACAAAAAGGTGTCGACCATTTCAAAGAGCGCATAGAATTTTTCCAGCCGTGCGCCGGGCTGGAAGGCGGGTTCGATGCGGTCGAGGAGGTTTCGCAGGCGCTTCATGCGGGCTTATCCTTCTTGTTCAATCTGACGCAGGGCGTCGCGCAGGATGGGGGCGTAATCGTGTTTGCCGACGCAGACGAATGAGCACAGGGCGAGGTCTTCTTCGTCCAGTTCCAGACAGCCGAGTTTTTGCGCCATGTCCGTGTCGCCCACCAGCAGCGCGCGCAAAAGCTGCGTGGGCAGAATGTCCAGCGGCATGACTTCTTCAAACAGGCCAGTGGGAATCATCGCGCGCGGGCTGCCGTTTTGCGCGGTATTGAGCGCCAGCGACCGAGGTTTGCGGGGCAGGAAAATATTGAGCAGCGAAAAACGGTTGCCCGCCAGCGGGTTGATCCAGCCGAGAAAATCGCGCGGCGCTTCATCGGGCAGCAGCGTGATTTGCTGGTGATGGCGCCCCAGAAATGCGGTGTGGCCGCGCGCGCTGCGGCCATCGAGCGCGGAACCCGACAGCACGCGCAGCGGCGTGTCGGTTTGCCGCACTTCGTCGTGCAGCAGTTCGTCCAGACTGGCGCCCAGACGGGTGCGCAGCAGGCGGGGACGCGCCGCGCCCGCGCCGCCGAGCGCAACGATGCGCTCCACCGGCAGGCGTCCCGTGCGGAAAAGCTGGCCGATGGCGATAACGTCCGCATAGCCAACATGCCAGACGGTGCGCTGCGCGCTGGCCGGATGCAGAAAGTGAATGTGCGTGCCGACCAGTCCGGCAGGATGCGGGCCGGTGAACGTGGCGGTCTTTACGTGGGCGGCGATGCCGTCCCACGCCGCCTGTTTGCCTGCGGGCGACGTGCATACCCAGATGGGCGCGTCGGTAAGCCGCGCCAGCACGCGCAGGCCGTGCGCGAAGGCGTCCCCGTGTTCGGGCTGCGCGAGGATAAACGCCGGGTCAGCGGCCAGCGGGCGGGTGTCGATGGCGGTGACGAACAGCGCCGCCGGTTGCGAATCGGGCGCGGGAATTTTGCTGTACGGGCGCGTGCGAAACGCCGTCCACAGCCCGCTGGCCAGCAGGGTTTCGCGCACCGCCCCGCTGTTCAGCGCGGCCAGTTCGTCTTCACCATATGCGGGGAAGGTTTCCGCGGCTTCGTCGTCATCCAGCTCGATGACCACCGAGAGCAGCTTGCGCCGCTCGCCGCGATGGATGGCGACGACCTTGCCGCCGCCGGGCGCGGTGAAGCAAACCTGCGGCCACTGTTTGTGCACAAACAGCGTCTGCCCGCAGCGCACCGGCGCGCCTTCGGCAAGGCGGAACGTGGGTTTCAAATCGACGTAATCCGCGCCCAGCAGGGCAACGTGCCGAACCGCCCGCGCCGGCTCAATCAGCGCCTGCGGCGCACCGGCCAGCGGGAGATTCAATCCTTTCTTGAGCAGAATGTGCATGTCACATCGAACCGATTGATTTACAAGGGCGCGCTTCCCGGAAGTTCGGTTTGATACCCGCTCTGATACCCGCATTTTCGTTTGGTACCCCTGCGCAGGTCGTCCGGAACCGGATGCACGAAGGGCGTTATTGTCCTACATGTCGGCCTCGGTTCAAACTGTCCCCGGCATGGTCTCAGCGCCAGCGCGAACTGTCACGTTTCCCCAGACGCATCGTCCGCTGCTGTCGGCGCGGGCGCGGTCTCTTGCTGCGGTGCCACCCCATCCAGCGCCCGCATTGCCTCCGACGGCATCACGCCACAGGCACGGCACCAATCAATAAATTCTGCCAAATCAATATACTGTTCGCCGCGCTCAATCTTGGAGACATAGCTCTGCCCGCGTCGCAGGCGGCAAGCCAGCTCCATCTGCGTCAAGCCCGCCTCCCTGCGGATTTCACGCAACAGCCTCCGAATCGCCCCATAGACTTGACCATAAAGCATCAAGGGATGCTATATTTCGACCCGAAATATTCCAGAACAGACTATTTCTCGCCCACCGGGTTGCCCGCCTTGTAAACATCCCGGTATTTCAATCTATTACCGCCTTGTCACGGAGCCAACCCATGCGCACATCCCTGCTGCTCGCCACCACCCTGCTTGCCGCCCTCACCCTTACCGCTTGCGGCAGACCGCGCGTGCCAGAAGTCAAGGATCCCGCGCACCCGGTTGATGCCAGCGGCAAACCCATCGCCGCCGAAGATTTTCTCACCCTCTACTGCACGGAGAGCGACGACAAGAAAATCAGTGACTTCAAGCCGGAAGAAATCAAGACGTGTCGGGAAGTGGCGGAAGTCGCCGCCCGCGAAGTGATGAACAAAGCCTTTGGTTCAGTCTTTGGCGGAATGCCGCTGCATGACAGGAAGAAGTAATCGCAGCCGATCTCCCCGCTCACAGCAGCGCAGCCGCAAGCCCGCAACAATCCATCACCTTTTCAGCATTGTCTTGAAACGTTAAGAACAGGGAAACCCGCATGACAAAGAATCTCGCCACGCTGCGCAAAGCGGCCACCATCTTCACCGCTGTGCTGACACTGAGCATGGCTGCCGCAAGCATGGCGATGGCAAAACAAACCGCCGATGACCGGGCCAGAATCCTCGATGACATCGTGCAGGCCGAAGCCTACTCGGTGAAAGTGTCTTCTGGCAGCAAGGACACGGTGTACATCTTTTCCGATCCCGCATGCGGCTACTGCCGTCGTCTGGAAAAGAACTTCATCAACAAGTACGCCAAGGACTACACCATCCACATTATTCCCGTCACCATCATCGGCGGCAGCAACTCAACGCCCGCCGTGAGTGCATTGCTCTGCGCCGCACCCGAAGAACGGCGCAAGATGTGGAAACAGCTTATTCAAGGCAAGACTATGCACGGCGACGACTGCAAGGCAGGCCGCAAAGCCGCCAGCCATAACAATCAGGTGCTCAACAACATGGGCTTTACCAGCGTGCCCACCATCATCAATGGCATTGGCGAGAGCGTGCCCAGAAACATACTGGGCAATGTGCCAAAGATTGTGCGCTGGCTGGCCTCTTTCGATGAATAAGCGCGCTTGTTTGTTTTACATGTGCGCTGCGCACTTTCCCGCCAACAACCTGGCCCTTTGGCTGGCCTTGCCAGCTTCATCCATTTCACACCCAAAAAGGAACCCGCCATGCGTAAAACTTTCCTGCTTCCCGCCCTCGCAACACTGGCCGTCTGCGCACCTGTCCACGCGCTGAATCTGGATGTCAACGGCGTGACCATCGGCACAGAATTCAATGCCGGCGTCAAGGACGTGCTGCAAAAGGTCAACCCCGCCTATCAAATTACCGATGTCAAGGATGGCGAGCAAGTCGTCGGCTACATTGCCTCGGCAGGGAACAAACGCAATCCGTTCGACGCATTCGTAGTCCTGCGCGCGCGAGACGGCAAAATCTGGTTCGCCGGGCGACGGCAGACGTTGGGCGAAGGCAAGCGCATCGCGCAAGATGGTTTGCTGGCGGCGCTGAAAGAAAAATACAGCGACTATTCCGCCACGGAAACCCGGTACTCCTGGAACAAGCAGGCCATCTGGCGTTACAGCCGCGACACCAGCCAGATTCCGCTGCCCTCCATTAACGATGACCCTTGCGGCGATCAAAAATATTCAAATTTCTACGATGTCCCCTACCCGGTGCAGTTTGCGCCGGGCTGCCAGATTGCGATTACTGCGGAATGGCGTGAGGACGATGACAATCTGATCAGCCGCTACACCGTGACAGCCTACGATGCCCGCACATTTCACGACGAGCTTCGCGAACGGCAGGCACAAGCGGAAATTGAACAGCAAAAAGCGCGCGAAAAAGCCGCTGCGGAAGGCCAAAGCAACAAACCCAACCTGTAATTTCATCCCCGCCGCGCATTTTCGCGCGGCGTATTCATTCAGGAATCCATTTCATGCAAAAACGCTATTTTGTTCTCACTCTGCTCGCCTGCTCGCTGGCCGCGTGCAGCAAAAGACCGCTGGACACCATGCAGGCGAAAAGTGTGCCCGTGTGCGCATCACTGTCAGAGGTATTCGGCGATGGCGAGTGGCCGCTGCTTATCCATGACAATAAAGAGCCAGATGTTCTCTCATTCGCGATATCCTCCCGCAGGCAGCGGCTACAGCAAGCTGATGCGGCGCGCAAAGCACTGGTCGCAGCAGGCTTAGTGCTGGCCGAGCCAGTCAAAATCGACGTGCTGGATCCCGCCGGACGCCCCACGGGCTACACCGACCCCGCAACGCGCTACAGCCTGACCGACGCCGCCAAGCCTTTTTTGCGCACAACGCAAAATGAGCAGCAAGAACTTTGCTGGGGAAAAATCTCCGTAGACAAGATACTGGAAACCAGCCAGCATTCCGATACTTCCACTTTCGTGGAATACACCTACAAAATCGAACTGGCCGAATGGGCGAAAAACGAGGAAATCACAAACAATTTTGGTCGTATTCGCAAATTTCTGGAAGGACAGGGCAAAGAAACGCAGAGATGCACTCTTACCCCGGATTCCCCTTCGCCGGAAGAGGCTTCCTCCCTGCTGTGCGCCCGGCCAGATTTCCCCTGATCTGGGAAAAAGACCGCTCACCAAAACCATGCCGGGAACGGGCTTTTGAAACCGTAAGAAGCCTTTAACTCACGATGCCCGCCCAGTGGCACCAGAATGCGCAGCAGCCAGAGCAAAATGCCCGGGTCAGGCTGCGCGGCGCGCTCGCAGGCGCGGGGACGACGCTTGGTTGCCATGATGGTTCTCCTTGTCTTGACGGGAACCATCTTCCAGACGGCTGCGGCGGGATGTGTCGCACGCCGCAATCCGGCCCTGCGCGCGGCTTCATCGGCTGCAAAATCGCGGTTTTATTGATTTTTGCCCGTTTGCGCGCTGGCGATGGGCGCGGGGATTCTGTTAGGCTTGCCTGCGTTGCGAATGATTCTTGCCTGTTTCCCCTATGACTGACCCGCGCCTTATCAAAACCGCCGAAGACATCGCCCACATGCGCGTCGCCTGCCGTCTGGCCTCGGAAGTGCTCGACGAACTGGCCGAGGCCATCCGCCCCGGCGTGACCACGGCGGAAATCGACCAGCTCGCCGCCGAATGTATGCAGCGCCAGGGCAGCGTCTCGGCCACCATCGGCTATCAGCCGCCGGGCTATCCGCCCTATCCGGGGCATGTGTGCACCTCGCTCAATCATGTTGTCTGCCACGGCATCCCGGGGCCGAAGGCGCTGAAAAAGGGCGACATCATCAATGTTGACGTCACCGTCATCAAGGACGGCTATCACGGCGACACCAGCCGCATGTTCGTCGTCGGCGGCGAAAAGGCCGGCAGCATTCTCGCCCGCCGCCTGGTGGCGATGACCTTTGAGAGCATGTGGCGCGGCATCGCCTGCGTGCGCCCGGGCGCGCATCTGGGCGACGTGGGGCACGCCATCCAGCAGTTTGCCGAAGGCAACGGTTTTTCCGTGGTGCGCGAATACTGCGGCCACGGGCTGGGGCGCAAGTTTCACGAACCGCCGCAGGTGCTGCACTACGGCTTGCCGGGCACGGGCATGGAATTGCAGGCGGGGATGATGTTTACCATCGAGCCGATGCTCAACGCAGGCAAACGGGATATTTCCACGCTGCCCGATGGCTGGACGGTCATCACGCGCGACCGCAGCCTCTCGGCGCAATGGGAGCACACCGTGCTGGTGACGGAAAACGGCGTCGAAGTGCTCACGATTTCCGACGGCTGCCCGCCGCCGCCGCCCGAAATCGCCGCGCGTCTGCCGCAGTTCGCCGGTTGAACGCACGCCCATCATGACGGACGCCATCGCGCCGCAAACGCTGGCCGCCCTGCGCGAAGAACTCGCCGCTGCCGAAGCGCGGCTGCGCGCCCGCTACGAAGCGCACGCCAGCGCGGTGCCCTTGTTGAACGGACGCACCCGTCAGGTCGACCGTCTGCTGGTCTGCCTGTGGCAATGCGCGCAGATGCCGGAGACGGCTGCGCTGGCGGCGGTCGGCGGCTATGGCCGCTGCGAACTCTATCCCGGTTCGGATGTGGACCTGCTGATATTGCTGCCCGAAGAGGCGGCCTGCGACGAAGGGCAAGAAGCGCGCATTACCGCCTTCACCAACGCCCTGTGGGATGTCGGCCTGAAAATCGGCCACAGCGTGCGCACCCCGTTGCAGGCGCAGGAAGCCGCCGCCGAAGACCTCACCATCCAGACCGCCCTGCTCGAAGCCCGCCTGCTGTGCGGCAACGCGGCGCTGTTCGACGAATTTTCCACCTTGCAGGCGCAAGGGCGCGATGCCGCCGCCTTTTATGAAGCCAAACTGCTCGAGCGCCAGCAACGCTACACCCGCTACCAGAATACCCCCTACGCGCTGGAGCCCAACTGCAAGGAAGGCCCCGGCGGGCTGCGCGATTTGCACCTGTTGGGCTGGATTGCCCACGCCGCCGGGCTGGGCACACACTGGCGCGACCTTGCCCGCCGCCGTCTGCTCACTGCCGAAGAAGCCGCCGACCTGCGCAGCATTGAACGTTTCCTGCGTCACGTACGCATCCGTCTGCACTATCTTGCCCGCCGTCCGGAAGACCGGCTGCTTTTCGACTATCAGGAACGTCTCGCGCAAAGTTTTGGCATTGCCGCCCGTGCCGGGCGGCGCGCCTCGGAAGAATTCATGCAGCATTATTACCGGGCGGTGCGCCAGCTCACGCAGCTCAACACCATCCTGATGCAAAACTATCGCAGCATGTTGTTTGCCGAGCGCCCGGTATCGTTTTACATCAACGAACACTTCCAGTCGCAGCGCGAACTGCTCGACATCCGCGACGACGACGTCTTTGCCCGCCACCCCGAAGCGATGCTCGACGCCTTCATCACCTTGCAGGAACATCCCGAACTCTCCGGCATGAGTGCGCGCACCCTGCGCGCGCTCTGGCGCGAACGTGGGCGCATTGATGACGAGTTTCGCGCCCAGCCGGAAAACCGTGCCCGTTTTTTGCGGCTGTTTCAATCCCGGCGCGCCATTGTGCGCACTTTCCGGCGGCTCAACCAGTACGACCTGCTCGGTCAATATTTGCCTGCCTGGCGCAGTATCGTCGGGCAGATGCAATACGACCTCTTTCACGTCTACACCGTCGACCAGCACATTCTGATGACGGTGCGCAACCTGCGCCGCTTCACGATGGGCGAACACATGCACGAATATCCGGAAATGACCCACCGGATGCTCACCTTCGAGCGTCACTGGCTGCTCTACGTCGCCGCCCTGTTTCACGACATCGCAAAAGGGCGCGGCGGCGACCACAGTCTGCTTGGCACCGAAGATGCCCGCACGTTCTGCGAAGAACACCACCTGTTGCCCGAAGATACCGAACTTGTCGTCTGGCTGGTGCAGCATCACCTGCTGCTCTCGCTGGTGGCGCAAAAGCAGGATATTTCCGACCCCGACGTCATCACCCGCTTTGCCGAGCGCGTCGGCAACGAGCGGCGGCTGACCGCGCTGTATCTGCTCACCCACGCCGACGTGCGCGCCACCAGCCCGAAAGTCTGGAACGCCTGGCGCGCGCAACTCTTTGAATCGCTTTATCTAACCACGCTGCGCACGCTGCGCGGCACCAACGTAAAGCAGGCGCTGAAGCTCGATGGCCGGCTGGACGAAGCGCGCCGCATCCTCGCCCGTCACGGCATTCGCAGCGGCGAAGAAATGCCGCTGTGGGAGCGGCTGGACTCGCTGTACTTCA
>JAFSWK010000025.1 GCA_017444505.1 Rhodocyclaceae bacterium
CCCCAACCCTACGGGCGCACGGCGGGCAGCCATTCGCCGTAGCCCTGTCCTTCCATTTCGTCGAGCGGGATAAAGCGCAGCGCCGTGCCGTTGATGCAGTAGCGCAGGCCGCCTTTATCCGCGGGACCGTCGGGGAAGACGTGGCCTAGATGCGCGTCAGAAGTGCGGCTGCGCACTTCAGTGCGATGCATGTTGTGGCTGTAATCGGCTTTTTCCACTACCGCTTGCGGCATGACGGGGCGGGTGAAACTCGGCCAGCCGCAGCCGCTGTGAAATTTGTCGCGGCTGGAAAACAGGGGCGCGCCGTTGGTGATGTCTACATACAAACCGGGTGCGAAGAGGCGGTCGTATTCGTGGCTGAAAGCGGGTTCGGTGCCGTTTTGCTGCGTGACGCGGTATTGCTCGGCGCTTAGTTTCGCAAGTTGTTCTTTGTCGGGGCGGGCGTATTCGCGCATGTTTTTCGCTGCGTTTTCCGGCGGCGCGTCCAGCGGTTCTGCGGCCAGGGCAAGATTGATGTGGCAATAGCCGCCGGGGTGTTTGTCGAGATAGTCTTGATGTTCTTCTTCGGCGGGGAAGAATTGCCGCAGCGCCTCACTTTCCACGACCAGCGCCTTTTCCTGTTTGCCTTGCTCGGCGGCGAGCGCGGCGGCAATCGTCGGGGCGTCGGCTTCGTCGGTGTAATAGATGCCGGTGCGGTATTGTTCGCCAACGTCGTTGCCTTGGCGGTTCAAGGCGGTGGGGTCGATGATGCGAAAGTAGTGGCGCAGAAGCTGCGCGAGCGAAATGCGCGCGGAATCAAATTCGATTTTGACCGCTTCTGCGTGGCCAGAGCCGTTGACTACGTCCGCATACCCGGGCGATTCGGTGCGTCCGTTGACATAGCCGGTGACGACATTGAGCACGCCGTCAATGCGCTGAAAATAGGCTTGCACGCCCCAGAAGCAGCCGCCGGCAAGGTAGATGGTGCGCGTGTTTGGCATGGTTGCTTGCCCTCCTTTTGCGGAAACCAGTGTGCTGTGCGCGCCGCGCGCAATCACCGCGCCGGGGTTGCGCACCAGCGCCAGCGCGTCTTCACGCCGCAGGCTGGCGCGCACGATGCGCTGTTGCCGTCCGTATTCGTCCAGCAGCACCCAGGCGGGATAGCCGACCAGTCCGAGGGCGCGGGCGTTCTTGCCGTCATCGAGCAGCACGGGCGGCGTCGGGTACGGCAGACCTTGATACCAGGCGATAAATTCCGTGCGCGGTTTTTCGTTGAGAAAGCCGGGCGAGGCGATGGTGACGAGGTTGACTTCGGCAAACTCCGCTTCATGCCGCCAGCGTTCGGTGTCTTCCAGTTCAGTCAAACACAGCGGACACCAGCTCGCCCAGAATTTGACCAGCGTGGGGCGCCCTTGCCGTATGTAGCTGGTTGCGGGACGGCCTTGCGCATCTTGCAAGGCGGCCAAATCCAGCGTCGGCGCGGGGCGCGCGGCACCATGACCGTGGCTGTGACCGGAAAAGAAGTCGGCATGGGCGCGCTGCGAGAGCGCGGCCAGCACGATGCAAAACGGAAGAATCAGGACGAAGAAAAACGGTTTGGGTATCATGCGCGGCTGTGTTTTGTGTTTGCCCTGCGCGCGGGATGCGCCCCGCGCGACGATTGTCATGTTCCATATTATTCTGCATCAGCCCGAAATCGCGCCGAATACGGGCAATAGCATCCGGCTATCAGCGAACACGGGCTGTCATCTGCATCTGGTGGAGCCGCTGGGTTTTCATTTTGCAGACCGTCATTTGCAGCGCGCGGGGCTGGATTATCACGATTTGGCGCGCGTCACGCGCCATGCGGATTGGGCGCATTGCCGCGCGCATTTTGCCGGACAGCGCATTTTTGCGTTGAGCACGAAGGCGGAAGACGATTTTTTCGCTGCCCGCTTTCAGCCGGGTGATGCGTTTTTGTTCGGCGCGGAAACGCGCGGCTTGCCGCAAGCGGTGCTGGAAGATGCGGCCATCACCGCGCGCCTGCGCTTGCCGATGATGCCGGCCAATCGCAGCATGAATCTTTCCAACACGGTGGCAGTGGTGATTTTCGAGGCGTGGCGGCAGCAGGGTTTTGCGGGCGCGGCGTCCGCGCCCTGAGCGCGTCACGAAGCCAGCGCGACGTCGCTATCTTTGCTGCCATCGCCCGCCGCCTTGGGCGGTTCCATCTCGTCTTCGTCGAAACGCAGCACGACCTTGTCTTCATCATCCAGGTCAATCCATACCCGCCCGCCATTGGCCAGACGGCCAAAGAGCAGTTCATCGGCCAGCGCGGCGCGGATGGTGTCCTGAATCAGACGCGCCATCGGGCGCGCGCCCATCAGCGGGTCAAAACCTTTGACGGCGAGCCAGGCGCGCAGTTCGTCGCTGAATTGCGCTTCTACCTTGCGTTCGAGCAGTTGCGCTTCGAGCTGGGTGAGGAATTTTTCGACCCCGCGCTGGATGACGGCACTATCGAGCGGGCGGAAGGAGACCATCGCGTCCAGCCGGTTGCGAAATTCGGGCGTAAACAAACGGCGCACTTCGGCCATTTCATCGCCCGCTTCGCGCCGCGCGGCAAAGCCAATCACGGATTTCTGCATGGTTTCCGCGCCGGCGTTGGTCGTCATGATGAGGATGACGTTGCGGAAATCGGCTTCGCGGCCATTGTTGTCGGTCAGCGTGCCGTGGTCCATCACTTGCAGCAGCAGGTTGAAAATGTCCGGATGCGCTTTTTCGATTTCGTCGAGCAGCAGCACGCAGTGCGGTTTTTTGTTGATTTGCTCGGTGAGCAGACCGCCGTTGTCAAAGCCGACGTAGCCCGGTGGCGCGCCGATGAGGCGGCTCACCGCGTGGCGTTCCATGTATTCGGACATGTCGAAACGCACCAGCTCAATGCCGAGCGTGAAGGCCAACTGGCGCGCCACTTCGGTTTTGCCCACACCCGTGGGGCCGGAAAAGAGGAAACTGCCAATCGGCTTTTGCGCGCTGCCCAGTCCGGAGCGGGACATTTTGATGGCGCGGGCGAGCGATTCGATGGCCGGGTCTTGCCCGAAGACGACGTTTTTCAGGTCGCGTTCCAGCGTTTTGAGCGCGGCGCGGTCGTCGCTGGAAACATTGCGCGGCGGAATGCGGGCAATGCGCGCGACGATTTCTTCAATCTCGTTCTTGCCAATGGTTTTTTTCTGCTTCGAGCGCGGCAAAATGCGCTGCGCAGCGCCCGCTTCGTCGATGACGTCAATGGCTTTGTCGGGCAGGTGGCGGTCGTTGATATAGCGGGCGGAAAGTTCCGCCGCGCTGGTCAGCGCCGCCGTCGAATAACGGATGCCGTGGTGCGCTTCAAAACGGGCTTTCAAGCCTTTGAGGATTTCCACCGTCTCGGCCACGGAAGGTTCCACCACGTCCACTTTCTGGAAGCGGCGCGAGAGCGCGTGGTCTTTTTCAAAAATCTGCCGGTATTCCTTGTAGGTGGTCGCGCCCACACATTTCAACTGGCCGGAAGACAGCGCCGGTTTGAGCAGGTTGGAGGCATCCAGCGTGCCGCCCGAGGCCGCGCCCGCGCCAATCAGGGTGTGAATTTCGTCGATGAACAGCACGGCCTTTTCCTGCTCGCGCAGTTCCTTGATGACGGCTTTCAGGCGCTGCTCAAAATCGCCACGGTATTTGGTGCCGGCCAGCAACGCGCCCATGTCCAGCACGTAGACCTGCGCGTTTTGCAGGATTTCGGGCACGCGGTCTTCCACAATCATCCGCGCCAGCCCTTCGGCAATAGCCGTTTTGCCCACACCGGCTTCGCCCACCAGCAGCGGGTTGTTTTTGCGGCGACGGCACAAAATCTGGATGACGCGCTCAATTTCCTGATCGCGCCCGACGAGCGGGTCAATCCGCCCCTGTTTGGCTTGCTCGTTCAGATTTTGCGTATAGAGTTCCAGCGGGCTTTTGGTTTGCTGGCTTTCCGCTTCGCCCCCGCCTTCCTCGCGCTGTTCGCCCGGACGCACCGCGCGACGCACACGCGCTTGCCCGGGAGCCGCGCCGGAACGCCCCGCTCCCTGACGGGTGTCCTCGGGCGTGATGCCGTGCGAGAGGTAGTTGGTCACGTCCAGACGGGTGATGTTCTGCTGTTGCAGGAAAAAGATGGCGTGCGATTCCTTTTCGCCAAAAATCGCCGCCAGCACATTGGCGCCATTGACTTCCTTGCGTCCGGAAGACTGCGTGTGCAACACCGCGCGCTGGATTACGCGCTGGAACCCCAGCGTGGGCAAAGCATCGGCATCCGCCGACTCGGCAAGGCGAGGCACGTGCGTGTCGACAAAATGGGTCAGATCGCGCCGCAGGCGATCAAAATCCAGATTGCAGGCGCGCAGCACTGCCGCCGCCGAGGGGTTATCCAGCAAGGCCAACAGCAGATGTTCGACGGTAATCAGTTCGTGACGCTTCTGGCGCGCATTGACGAACGCCATGTGCAAGCTGACTTCAAGTTCCTGAGCAATCATTCGCGGTCTTCCTCCATGACGCAAGCCAGCGGATGCTGATGCCGGCGCGCCCAGGCAATCACCTGTTCGACCTTGGTGGCGGCAATGTCATACGGAAACACGCCGCAGACAGCAGAACCTTCGGTATGTACCTTGAGCATCACCTGCATGGCGCGCTCTTCGGTCATGCAGAAAAAGGTCTGCAAGAGATGGACGACGAAATCCATCGGCGTGAAATCGTCGTTCAGCAGCAGGACACGGTAAAACGGTGGCGGCTCCTGCCGTGCCTGCTGGAGTTCCTCTTCCAGCACCACCGAGTGTTGTTCGTGCGTGGTCATTTGCCCATTCTAATGCAGCTTCCCGCAGGTGCAAGTGCATTCTGCCACAGTGCTTTTCGCGTTTTTCCACACCCCGCAGAAAACACTTGACGGGACAGGTGAAAATGCGTAAAAGAAGCGGCGTGCGAAAATGAACAGTCACGCTTTGTTGCGGAGCGCGCTTTGCCATATGGCAGATTTTGTGTCTTCACCGCTTCTTGGCTCGCCATGCAGCACAGGTAGCGCCCCGAACCGGGAACCGCGCTTCATTCGACAGCAACTTTGTAGGACGTAAGGCAATGGCAACAGGTACCGTAAAGTGGTTCAATGATTCCAAAGGCTTTGGTTTCATCACCCCCGATGATGGCAGCGAAGATCTCTTCGCCCACTTCTCCGCAATCGCCATGGAAGGTTTCAAGACCTTGAAGGAAGGCGAAAAAGTTTCCTTCGACGTGACGCAAGGGCCGAAAGGCAAGCAGGCCTCCAACATCCAGCGCGTCTGACCCCCAAAAATCCGGACAAACAAAAAAGCCGCTCACCAGCGGCTTTTTCTTTGCGCCCTGCCCGCGCGCGAGCAGCAGCACGGCGTGCTTACTTCGGCTTGGTTTCCTTGTACAGGACGTGCTTGCGCGCCACCGGGTCGTACTTCATGAATTCGAGCTTTTCGGGGGTGGTGCGCTTGTTTTTGGAAGCGGTGTAGAAGTGCCCGGTTCCCGCAGAGGATTCGAGCTTGATTTTTTCTCGTGCGCCTTTGGCCATGATGGTTCTCCGGTGAATCTCGCAGGGGGTTAGACAACACGCTCGCCGCGCGCGCGCAGCTCGGCAACGACGGCATCAATGCCTTTTTTGTCGATGGTGCGAAGCCCGGCATTGGACACACGCAGGTGCACCCAGCGGTTTTCAGCTTCGCTCCAGAAGCGGCGGTTTTGCAGGTTGGGCAGGAAGCGGCGCTTGGTTTTGTTGTTGGCGTGGGAAACGTTATTCCCCACCATCGGGGCTTTCCCGGTAACTTGGCAGACGCGGGCCATGTGTTTGCTCCAAAATCTTTGGCTAACGAAAGCCCGCCATTTTATAACAAGCAGAAATCATTGACAAGTACAGCAGCCAAGCAAGCTGCGTTCAGCCCAGATAGGCGTGGCGCACTTCGTCGTTGTGCAACAGGTTGGTGCCAGTGTCTTCCAGCACCACACAGCCGTTTTCCAGCACGTAACCACGGTCGGCAACATGCAGCGCCTGGTTGGCGTTTTGCTCTACCAGAAAGATGGTGACGCCTTCTTCGCGGATGGTGCGGATGATGTCAAAAATCTGCGCGATGATGAGCGGCGCCAGCCCCAGCGTGGGTTCATCCAGCAGCAGCAGCCGTGGGCGCGTCATCAGGGCGCGGGCGATGGCGAGCATTTGCTGCTCGCCGCCGCTCATGGTGCCGGCGCGCTGGTGGGCGCGCTCGCGCAGGCGGGGAAAAAGTTTGAAGACGTGCTCAATGCCCGCTTCGGTGTCTTCGCTGTTGAGAAAAAAACCACCCATGAGCAGGTTTTCCGTCACCGTCAAATCGGTGAACACGCGCCGGCCTTCGGGCGAGATGGCGATGCCGGCGCGCATGATGCGGTGCGTGGGCCAGGCAGTGATGTCCTGCCCTTCAAAGTGAATGCTGCCGGCACGGGCGCGCGGATTGCCGCACACCGTCATCAGCGTGGTGGTTTTGCCCGCGCCGTTGGCGCCGATGAGGGTGACAATCTCGCCCTTGTTGACGGTGATGTTGATGTTTTCCAGCGCCTGGACCGCGCCGTAGCTGGTGGAAACGTTGTTGATGCGCAGCATTTCGATAGCCCTCCCCGTCTTACTCTTCGCCCAGATAGGCTTTGATGACGCGCTCGTCGCTCTGCACGGCTTCGGGGCGGTCGACGGTAATCGGGCGGCCATGCTCCATGACGAGGATGCGGTC
Organism: Rhodocyclaceae bacterium; assembly: GCA_017444505.1. GTDB lineage: Bacteria > Pseudomonadota > Gammaproteobacteria > Burkholderiales > Rhodocyclaceae > JAFZMK01. The sequence continues at coordinate 6,729 of JAFSWK010000025.1, forward strand.
GGAAATGTCCATCACCAGCCGCATGTCGTGCTCGATGAGCAGCACGGCAATGTTGTACTCGCGGCGGATGCGGTCAATCATCAGGGCAAGGTCGCGCTTTTCCTGCGGGTTCAGCCCGGCGGCAGGTTCGTCGAGCATCAGCAGACGCGGACGGGTAATCATGCAGCGGGCAATTTCCAGCCGCCGCTGGTGGCCGTAGGCGAGATTGCCCGCTTCGCGGTTGGCGTATTCGCGCAAATCCATGAAGTCGAGCCATTGCATGGC
>JAFSWK010000026.1 GCA_017444505.1 Rhodocyclaceae bacterium
GGCGGGATAACTGCGACCCAACACGTCGACGTGGAATTTTTCGATGGACAGGGCGGTTTTGGTGCTGATCCGTATTAAACCCTTTTTGCCGATGTGGCTCGCACGGTCATGCGCTTGAATGGAGATTCTGCCGTCATCCCGATCTGTGCCATCGTAGTAACCCAAAAGAGGCTCCTTCCCTTTCTGCGTAATCCGGATCAAGTCGTTTTTGTGCAGGGAAAACAGAAACTCAAAACTGTCGTCAATCGACGTCCATTCGCTATTTTTAACAATGGCGCGGTTGGGCAGGCCGGTGACTTTGTGATGCACATAGACGGGCACCAGATGGAATTTGCCGGATTTGCGGAAGACATCGACGCGCAGCATGGTGTCGTTTGCGGCCACACCGCCGCGCACGGCAATGCCTGAGAGCCTTTCGGCGATTTTTACGCTGCGCACGATGGGGCCGGTGGGCTTGCCGTCTCGGACGGGTTTGTACAGCGGTTCGGCGAAGGCTTTTTTCGCGTCTCCGCCGTGCGCTTCCAGCCGCGCTTTGATGGCCTTATAAAGGCGGACGTTGCGTTCCGGATCCAGCAAGTTTTCGAGATCGGCCTGCTTCAGTTTGGTGAGCGCAATTTTCCTGACGACCTTTCGTTCGGCTTGCAGGCGATCGGGCTGGGCATAGATGGTGTCTTTGTGCGCGGCACCGCCTTTGCGCCGCTGCGGTGCGCAGGAGACGAACAGCGGGCGCAGGCGGGCGAGTTCGTCTGCGGAGTAGGTGCCGAGTTGTTCCACGTCCGCGCGCAGTTGTTCGGCCTCGTCGGTGTTCAGGCGGGTGAGCAGTTCGCGCCGGAACTGTGGCCACGGTTCGGGGAAGAGGTTTTGCACGCGATTGAAGGCGGCAGGGTCGAGAATTTCGCCGGTTTCCGGGTCGGCAAATCCTTCTTGCAGGGATTTTAGTTCGTCGCGGCGGGCGTAATCGGCCAGGCGTTTCACCATGCCGTGCGTGCAGGCGGCGATGACGGCGGCATCGAGCGCGTGGTGGCGGTCGCTGCCTTCGCGTTTTTTTACCAAGCCCCAGCGGGCGCGCAAAAAGGCGGTGAGCTGGCCATTGACTACCACACAACGGCGGCTGACTTCGCCATCTGCGCCAGCGGAAAATTGCAGGTTGTTTTCAACGTAGTTTTTGAAAAAGCGGCAGATGTAGCGGGTGTCGTTGAGATTGCGCGCGCGAAATTCGCTTGCTTCTTTTTCGTCGAAATGCTTGCGCAGCAGGCGGTTGCGCTTGGCCTTTGTTAGCCCGTGCGTCCTCTCCGCCCAGGCTTCAAAGGCACGCCAGCGTTGTTCGCCATCGGGCAGACTGGTGAGGTATTCGTAGGGCGTGCGGTTGCCCTTGTTCTGGTTTTCGCGCGTAAGCACCAGCACTTTGTTGTTTTTGCTGTCGTCATAGCTGCGCGAGTAGGGCAGGATGTGGTCGATTTGGACATAGTTGGGGTCATCCACGATGCGCTTCAAGTCCAGCGGTTGCTGGCTGTAAGCGCATTTGCATTGTTGTTCTTTGTAGAGCTGGAATTTTGCAAAGGCGCGCCGGTCGGACTGGACGGCATTGGGGTGGTCGCGTTCAAATTCGGCGCGGTCTTGTTCATTGCGTTTGCGGTATTGGTTTTGTGCCTCTTCAATTTCTCGGCGTTCTTTCAGCGGACGCGATAAATCGCGCGCCATCTCAATATGGACAGAGGTGGGGCTGCCGTATTCGCGCACCAGAGCGTTGAGCACCTTGCGCGCCTGATTGAGCGCGCGCAAGACGACGGGGTTGCGCGGCGCGTCGATGTCGTCGCGCAATTTCATGCTGCCTTTTTCGCGCGCGGACTCATAGAGTGGCGGCAGGTATTGGGCGCGCGGTGCATCCGCAGGGCGAAGCTGGCTGTGGTGGCCGTATTCGGGAATTTGCGCTACGGCTTCGTCGTAGCGCAAACCCGTTTCCATCAGGGGGACGATGCGCCGCAAGGCTTTGAGCGAGAGATTGGAAAACGTGCTGAAACGGGTGCGTTCAAGCGCGCGAAGGCAGGTTTCGGGTTCAGGCAGGTTGGGGATGTTGCGCAGATGCTCTGCGACTTCGTCATCGTCTTTGTAGACACTGAGCACGCGGGTGAGTTCGTCCAGCAATTCGGGGTTGCCTTCCAGCGCGGGCGTGCGGATGCGCTGCCAGAGGTCTTTGCGGTCGGCTTTTTCAAAGGCTTTGCGCAATTCGTGCCAAGCGGTGAGTTCGATGAGCGTTTGCTCTTCGGGGTCTTTGCCCTTGCCGCCGCCATGCGCGGGGCGGACAGCGTCATTCCAGAGACCTGCTTTTTTCAGGGCAGTTTTGAGGGTTTTGAATTTGACAGTTTCCTTTTCGTAAGGCAGCAGCAGGGCGGCTTTGCGTTCGTCCTGTGTGAGCGGGCGGGTGCGGCCATCGTCAATGATGCGCAGGTTCAACAGGCGCGTGAGCCAGACGTGGCGTGCGGGTTGCCCAGTGCGCGTTGGTGCTGGAAAAGCAGCGCGAGTTCTTCGCCCAGCAGGATGCGCGAGAGGGCTTTGTCGTACTGTTTGTCCTTGTTGCGCTGCGCTTCGGGAAATTCGCCCAGCAGCATTTCGGCGGCGCTGCGGTAGTTCTTCCCTTCCTTTCTCATACGCTCTTCGCTGGCCTGCAAGCCTTTTGTGACCTTGCCGCCTTCGCCTTTGGTGTCTTTGCCCATCGCAGCTTCTTCGGCCTTGCTTGCCCAGTAGAAGCCGCGATGTTTCGCAAGGTGGTAGATTACCCGCGCCCATTGTTGCGGTGTGAGCAGATTATCCAGCCCTTTGCGGCGCAGTTCCCAAGCGGTTGCTTTGTCGTCTTTGTGCAGTTTCAGCCCCTTGGCAAACAGCCGTGCATCGTCGATCAGCCCTTCGCGCTTGAGCAGGCGCGCCAGTTTCATGAGCCGCCACTTGCGGTGTTGCAGGCGGTGGCGCGCCAGCCGCGCTGTACGTCGGGCAAGGTTGAGCGGTTCGCCTTCTTTGTCGGCGGTTTCCGCCTTGTCGAAGCGGCGTATGCCAAGGTCAAGGATGTGCTTGTCGTCCAGCACTGCCCAACCGACGGAGGCGATGCCGATGTCGAAACCAAAAATGAGTGTTTGCTGTTCCATGATGAACCTCTGCTACAATGGCGGCGTTGTGGCTATCCGGGGTGAGAACCGTTGCTACAATAAAGGTGGGGCGAAAGCCCCGTCCGAACCCACCCGCACAGGGCAACCTGTGCGGGTTTTTACTTACTGCATAGGTGGAAACTACTACAAACAAACCACGCCCGAACTTGCCGACCTTTCTGGTCTCGGCAGTGTATTTTCACCGTGGTGCGCAGCGAAAACCTGCGCGTGCACAAGGGGGCGATGGCAAAGGCAGCGGGGGGATGTTGGGGGCGGTGGATGGCCGCGCGACGGGCTGTGGGGTGAAAGGGCGGGGCAAGACCGCATTTTGCCTGCCCGTTTTGGGCGCGCGGCGCTACAATAGCGGCTTTTCTGTCGGCCTGTTTCAACCATAGAGGAGAAGTCGAAAATGGCTAATCGTGAAGTTGTTGTGCTCAGTGCGGTTCGTTCCGCGATTGGTTCGTATGGTGGTTCGCTCAAGGATATTGAGCCGTGCGAACTCGGCGGGATGGTGATGAAAGAGGCAATCGCCCGTTCCGGCGTGGATGCAAAAGCCATTGAGTACATCACGGTGGGCAACACCATGCCAACCGACAAGCGCTATCCGTATGTCCCGCGCGTGGCCTCCGTGCTGGCCGGTTGCGACGAAGAAAACTCCATCGCCATGGCGGTCAACCGCCTGTGCTCGTCCGGCTTGCAAGCCATCGTCACCACTGCGCAGCAAATCATGCTGGGCGAATGCGATTACGGCATCGGCGGCGGCGTGGAAGTGATGTCCCGCGCGGCCTACATGTTGCCCGCCCTGCGCTGGGGCGCGCGCATGAACGCTACCGAAGCCTATGACGGCATGGTCTCGGTGATTACCGACCCGTTCGGCGTCGGCCACATGGGTATTACGGCGGAAAACGTCGCTGAAAAATTCGGCATCACCCGCCAGATGCAGGATGAACTGGCGCTGACCTCGCAAACGCGCGCCGCCGCCGCCATTCAAGCCGGGCACTTCAAGTCGCAGATTGTCGATATCGTGCTGCAAACCCGCAAAGGCGATGTGGTCTTCAACGTGGATGAAAACCCCAAGGAAACCTCGCTGGAAAAACTCGCCAAGATGAAGCCCGCCTTCAAGAAAGACGGCACCGTCACCGCCGGTAACGCTTCCAGCCTCAACGACGGCGCGGCCTTCTTCGTGCTGGCCTCTGCCGAAGCGGCCAAGGCCGGCGGTCAAAAACCGATGGCGCGTCTGGTTTCCTATGCCGTGGCCGGTGTGCCGCACGAAATCATGGGCATCGGCCCCGTGCCGGCGGTGAAAAAAGCGCTGCAAAAGGCGGGTCTGTCGCTTGACCAGATGGACGTCATCGAAGCCAACGAAGCCTTCGCCGCGCAAGCCTGCGCCGTGGCGCAAGAACTGGGTCTGGACCCGGCCAAGACCAACCCCAACGGCGGCGCCATCGCGTTGGGTCACCCGGTCGGCTGCACCGGCGCTTTCGTGGCGACCAAGGCCATTTATGAACTGCAACGCATTCAGGGCAAATACGCGCTGGTCACCATGTGCATCGGCGGCGGCCAAGGGATTGCGGCGATTTTCGAGCGCATGTAATTTTGGCTTTGCCTTGTATACAAGCCGCCCGCAAGGGCGGCTTTTTTCTGGGCGCGGCGCACGGGCGCGTTTGCGCGACGGGGCAATGCGCGGTGCGCAGGCGGGGGAGCTGCATCTTGTGGTGTGAAGGGGGGACGTTTTCGGGGATAATGTCAGGCTTTGATTTGATTGTGCCGCTTGCGCGGTGTGAGGATGCCCATCATGACGCCGTCTCCCAACACGGAACTGCTTTTTTCCCCTTTGGCGAACGCGATTCGCGCGCTGGCGATGGATGCCGTGCAGAAGGCAAACTCGGGGCATCCGGGGGCACCGCTGGGTATGGCGGAGATTGCCGAGGCGTTGTGGCGCGGGCATTTGAAGCACAATCCGGCGGACCCGCTGTGGGTCGACCGCGACCGCTTTGTGCTCTCTAACGGGCACGGTTCCATGCTGCTCTATGCGCTGTTGCATTTGACGGGCTACGACCTTTCCGCAGATGACCTGCAAAACTTCCGCCAACTGCACAGCAAAACGCCCGGTCATCCGGAACGCGGCTATGCACCCGGCGTGGAGACGACGACGGGTCCGCTGGGGCAGGGGCTGGCAAACGCGGTGGGCATGGCGCTGGCCGAGAAGGTGATGGCGGCGACGTTCAACCGCCCCGACCATGAGGTGATTGACCATCGCACGTGGGTTTTCGCAGGCGATGGCTGTTTGATGGAAGGCATTTCGCACGAGGCGATGTCGCTGGCGGGCAGTTGGGGGCTGGGCAAACTGACGGTGTTTTATGACGATAACGGCATTTCCATCGACGGCCACGTGCACGAGTGGTTTGGCGACGATACGCCCGCGCGTGCGGAATCTTACGGCTGGCAGGTGATTCGTGATGTGAACGGCCACGATACGGCGGCGCTGCACGCGGCCATCGAAGCGGCGAAGGCGGATACACAGCGTCCCGCGCTGATTTGCTGCAAGACCGTCATCGGTGCTGGTTCGCCGAACAAGGAAGGCACGCATGACGTGCACGGCGCGCCGCTGGGCGCGGAAGAAATCGCCGCGACTCGCGCGCGTCTGGGCTGGAATCATCCGCCGTTTGAAATTCCCGCCGAGGTGCGTGCGCAGTGGGATGCCCGCGAACAGGGCAGGGCGGCGCAGGCGCAGTGGGAAGAGCGGATGCAGGCGTACCGCGCGGCGCATCCGGAACTGGCCGCCGAGCTGGAACGCCGCTTGCGCGGGGAATTGCCCGCAGACTGGGCGCAGATGGCGCAGTCCTGGGTGGACGAGACGGCGCAGAAGGCGGAAACCATCGCCAGCCGCAAGGCGAGCCAGAACTGCATTGCGTTCTGGACGCCGCGCGTGCCGGAGCTGCTCGGCGGCTCTGCTGACCTGGCGGCGTCCAACCTGACGATGTGCAAAGATTCCCGCCCCGTGACGCGCGAGGCCGACGGCAATTATGTGTATTACGGCGTGCGCGAGTTTGGCATGGTGGCGATTGCCAACGGTGTTGCCCTGCACGGCGGGCTGGTTCCCTTTACCGCCACTTTCCTGATGTTCAGCGAATACGCGCGCAATGCCTTGCGCATGGCGGCGCTGATGAAGGTGCGGCAGATTTGCGTGTTCACGCACGATTCCATCGGTCTGGGCGAAGATGGGCCGACGCACCAGCCGGTGGAACAAATAGCGACGCTGCGGATGATTCCGGGCATGGATGTGTGGCGTCCGTGCGATACGCTGGAAACGGCGGTGGCGTGGAATTGCGCGGTGGCGCGCGCGGATGGCCCCACTGCTTTGTGTCTTTCGCGCCAGAATTTGCCGTTTCAGACGCGCGATGCCGACACGCAGGCGGCGGTGGTGCGCGGCGGTTATGTGTTGCGCGAGCCTGCCGGCGGCGAGTCTGCCGGCGGCAAGCCTGCCGTGGTGCTGATTGCGACGGGTTCGGAAGTGGCGCTGGCGGTACAGGCGCAAGAGGCGCTGGCGGGTGAGGGCATCGCCGCGCGCGTGGTCTCCATGCCGTCGACCACTGTGTTTGACCGGCAGGATGCGGCGTGGCGCGCGGCAGTGTTGCCTGCGGGCGTGCCGCGCGTGGCGGTGGAAGCCGGCAGTACGGATTTCTGGCGCAAATACGTGGGCGCGGCAGACGATGCGCGCGGTGCCGTGGTCGGTATCGACCGCTTTGGCGAATCCGCGCCTGCCGCGCAGTTGTTTGATTACTTTGGCATCACTGCGGATGCAGTGGTGCGCGCTGCGCGCGAAGTCGTGCGCGCGAAGGCGTGATTTTTTCTCTCAAACCCTTTGGAGATTGCAAGATGAGCATCAAGGTTGGCATTAACGGTTTTGGTCGTATCGGGCGCTGCACGCTGCGGGCGATTTACGAGCGCGGCTTGCAGAATGAATTGGAAGTGGTGGCCATCAACGCCTCGGGCGATTTGACGACCAACGCCCATTTGCTGAAATACGACACGACGCATGGCCGTTTTGCTACGTCCGTGGCAACGGAAGGCGACAACTGCATCATCATCGACGGCAAAAAAATCCCCTTCTATTCGACCAAAGACCCGAAAGGAGTGGATTGGGCAAAACACGGCGTGGATTTGCTGCTCGAATGCACTGGCGCGTATACCTCCAAGGCCAAGGCGCAGGCGCTGCTGGACATGGGCGCGAAAAAAGTGCTGATTTCCGCGCCGGGCGGCGATGACGTGGATGCCACGGTGGTCGTGGGCGTCAACGAAGACGTGTTGAAGTCTTCCATGACGGTGGTTTCCAACGCTTCTTGCACCACGAACTGCCTGGCGCCGGTGGCGCGCGTGCTGGCCGAGAACATCGGCATCAAGACCGGCCTGATGACAACCATCCACGCCTACACCAATGACCAGGTGACCGTCGACGTGCGCCACAAAGACCTGCGCCGCGCGCGCGCTGCTGCCGCCAACATCATCCCGACCAAAACCGGCGCGGCCAAGGCGGTTGGCCTCGTGCTGCCGCAGCTTGCGGGCAAGTTCGATGGTTTCGCGCTGCGCGTGCCGACCCTCAACGTCTCGCTGGTCGATTTGACGTTTACCGCCGAGCGCGCGACGACGAAAGAAGAAATCAACGAGCTGA
>JAFSWK010000027.1 GCA_017444505.1 Rhodocyclaceae bacterium
GCCGTCTGGAATACATCGCCGCCTGTGCCCAGCCCGAATCGCACCGCGCGCTGTGGGACATGACCTTCTTCAACCTGCCCAACCCCATTTTCATGCAGCAGCGCCCGCCCATGCTCATCCTCGGCGCGGAGTTTGACCGCCTGATTCCGCCCTCGCTGGTCTACATGACGGCGGCCAGCTACCAGCTACCGGCGCACATCCTGCCCGGCTTCGGCCACGGCTGCGTGATGGAAGAAGGCTGGGAAGAAAGCGCGCAACTCATCTTCGACTGGCTGCAAGCGCAAACGTTCGACCGCGAAACCGACGACCCCTACACGCCCTTCGGCTACTGAGCCGCCGCGCCCGCCTTGCTTCGTGATACTGAATACGGCACTATTCACCCATGAACAAAGCCGCCAAACTGCTCGATGCGATGCGCAACAATCCGCGCGACTGGCGCATTGAGCAACTCGTTACGATTGCCCACCAAATGGGCATGGCGGTACGCAACGACGGCGGCAGCCACCACATTTTTTCCGCCAGAGAAATCCGGGCTTCGTTTCCCGTTCCGGCGCACAAACCCATCAAGCCGGTGTACGTGAAGAAATTTGTGGCGCTCGTGGATGCACTGACGGAACACAGGAGAAACCAGAATGGATGACTTCGTGAAAAAAATCCCTGCCATCACCCCGCCGTGGCCGTTTGAGGCATATGCGCACACCATCAGCCCGCTCTCCGAAGAAGACGGCGGCGGTTTTTTGATTACCTTCCCCGATCTGCCCGGCTGCATGTCCGATGGCGAAACCGAAGCCGAGGCGCTGGAAAACGGCAAAGATGCGTTTTCGTCGTTCATTTCCGCGCTGGCCGACATGGGCGAAGAAATCCCCGCGCCGTCCTTCCGTATTGAAGAGGCCACCGCGCCGCGCGCCTCCGGGCGCTTTGTCGCCCGCGTACCCAAATCCATCCACGCCCGCCTTTCCGCCCGTGCCCGTGCCGAAGGCGTCTCGCTCAATTCGCTGGTCGTCTCGCTGCTCAGCGAAGGGCTGGGCAGACGGGCGGCGTAAGCGCGTCCGGACAGGTAACGCACCCGCCTCCACTGCGCCCACACAAAAAAAGACCCGCGCCTTTCGCAACATTGCGGCGGGCGTGGGTCGCTGGAAAGTCGGCGGTTTTACAGCTTGAACTTGGCAATCATCGTTTGCAGCCGCTCGGCCAGTTCGCGGCAGGTGCTGACGTTTTCGCGCGCCTGCCCAAGGCTGCGCTCGGTGTGGCCGGACATCTCGTTGATGTTTTCCACCGCGTCCGAAATAATCTGGCTGGCTTCGGATTGCTCCGCCGTCGCCTGCGCGGTGTGTTCGATGACGTTCAGCACTTCGTCGTTATTCTTGCGGATGACGTCAATCGATTCGGCAGCACGCTCGGCCAGTTTCACGCTGGACTGCACCTGTTCGACGGCCTGCGTCATGCTGGCGCTGGCTTCGTTGGTTTCGTTTTGCACCTGCGCGATGCTGTTGCTGATTTCCTGCGTGGCCGAGGCGCTGCGTTCGGCCAGTTTGCGCACTTCGTCGGCAACCACGGCAAAGCCGCGCCCTTGCTCGCCTGCGCGGGCGGCTTCAATGGCGGCGTTCAGCGCCAGCAAGTTGGTCTGGTCGGCAATGTCGCGGATGACTTGCACAACGTTGCCGATTTCTTCCGAACGCTGGCGCAAATTGCCCAGCACGCCATCGACGCGCGAAATGGCTTCTTCCACCTGACTGACTTCGCGCGCCGCATCATGCACGTCCTTGGCCACTTTCTCGGCAGCGCCAGAGGCCGAGCGGGTAATCTCGCTGGCCTGGCCGCTGGATTCGGCCACGCGCGAAATGCTGGTGAAAAGCTCGTGCACGCTGCTGGCCGTCGATACGGCAGATTCCGCCTGCTGGGCGCAGTGCTGGCCGATTTCGTCGGTTTCCCGATCCACTTCCAGCGCCGTGCCGTTGAGTTTGCCGGCGCATTCGCGCACGTCAATCAGCATTTTGCGCAGCGTTTGGGTAAAGCGGTCGAAGGAGCGGGCGAGCGTGGAAATTTCATCCCGCCCATCGCCCATGTCCAGACGCTGGGTCAAATCGCCCTGGCCGCTGGCCAGTTCGGCAAAGGTGTTGGACAAACGTCCCAGCGGCGCCATCGTGCGCAGCACAAACCACGCCAGCACGCCCAGCGTCGCCAGCCCGATGAGCACGCTGATGACGATGGCGCGCATCGTCGCCGCGCGGCTGGCGGCATAGACCTTGTCCGCCGAAGCGGAAATGCGCACCGCCCAGGGCTTGTCGATGCCTTCGACAATCACCGGACGAATCAGGTGCAGCCATTCGCCCTCGCGGTATTGCCCGGCCTGCCCGTTGGCGATGGCCTCTTGTATGTTCGCCGGAAGGCTCGTATCCGGCTTGCCGACTTCCAGCACCTCGGGGCCGGCCAGCACGGTGCCATTGCCGGCGTAGATGGTCATGTAGCCGGTTTCAAACGGACGCACCTCGCTTGCCAGGTCGCGCAAGCCCGAGAGCGCAAAATCCACGCCCGTCGAGCCGACAAAGCGCCCGCCCTGCGTCACCGGCACGGCGATGGTCGCCATCAGCACGCCGGTATCTTCATCCACGTAAGGGTCAATCAGCGCCGGTTTGCCGCTGGTTTTCGGCTCCACATAGTACGGCTCGGTATCCACGCCGGAAGAACCCCAGATGACGGTCTCCTTGCCATCGGCTTCGCGCACCCAGTAAGCACCGGCAGAGCCATCTTCATCGCCGCCGCCGGGTTGCCCCACGTATTCGCTGTCCAGCCCGTCAAGCACGTTTGGTTCCCATTCCACGAAAACGCCCTTCAGCGCCGGGTAACGCCGCAAGGTAGCGCGCACCTGTTCGCTGGCAAACTGGCGCGGACGGGGCACCGCGTTCGCGCCCGGCAACGCGCCCAGCGTGGAAGACAGCGCCAGCGCGCCGTTATACGGCCCGTAGAGGAACTGCGCCAGTTTCTGCACTTCCAGCTCGGCCTCGCTGCGCACCTCATGCAGTGCGGCCTCTTTGGCCGCCGCCGAACTTTGCAGGGCATTCATGGTCACCACCACGGAAAAGCCCACCAGCAAAAACAACGCCACCAGAAGCAAAATCCGGCTCGCTACACTATGGAAGTTCATGATGTCCTCCTGATAAAAAACAAAACCCTCCCGGGACTGTCCCTCCCCCCCCCCCCCCC
>JAFSWK010000004.1 GCA_017444505.1 Rhodocyclaceae bacterium
AAGTTGCTGCTGCAAAAGCGCATTCCCGAGCAGATTCCGACGCAGGTCTCCAACGCCTGCCGCGCCTTTGCCCGCCAGGTGCTGGAATTGCTGGAAATTGATTTGGGCGAAGAAGAGGCCGACAGCCCGATGCAGACGGCGGAAACCCTCGATGAAGATGAACGACCGATGCGGTTGCGGGGCTAGGCAAGCTGGCCCATAATGGGCGCTGGTCTGACACGAACAAACATGCGGAGGGAATCCATCATGACCTACAACCAATCCACGGGCGCTTCCGACCCGTTTGAATTTGTGCGCAACCTGTGGGGCGGCGCGGGCTTTGCGCTGCCCGGCATGGTTACCCCCACGCTCGATACCGATGAACTGGGCAAGCGCATTTCGGAAATGCGCAGCGTGGAAAACTGGTTGCGCATGAATTTGAACATGTTGCAGATGACCATTCAGGGGCTGGAAATGCAGCAGGCCACCCTGAACGCCGTGCGCGCCATGGGCGACAGTTATCAGCAGCAGACGATGAAAACCGCCGAAGCCGCTGCCGAGGCCGCCCCGGAAGACAAGGCAGAGAAGGCTGCGCAGGCCGACGATGTCGCCGCTGCGGAAGATAAGGCCAAGACCGGTGCCGAACCGGTGCCCAATCCGTTCGCCAACATGGCTGCTGCAGCCAGCGCCGCTGCGGCGATGTGGCCGTGGAAACTGATGGATAGCGACACGGCAGCAGTCAAAAGCGCCGAAGCTGCGGCAGCGAAAAAGAAAGCCGCTGCTGCCAAGCCCAAAAAGCCTGCCGCTGCGGCGGCGAAGGCGAAAGCGAAAGCAAAAGCCGCGCCTGCGCGCAAAACTCCCGCCCGGACTGCGCCCAAGCGCTAAACGGCGCGGCGCGCAAAAACACCGCGGGGCGCAGGATGCGCCCCGTTTTTTGTCGACCGCGCGGGGCGCGGCAACATCAGAGCATCTCAGGCGTGATGACGGTGCGCAGCAAAAGCTGTGCCTGCCCGTCGCGCACGCGCTGGCGGAACCACCACAGCGCGCCTTTGCGAATGGTCAGCGGGTACGGCTTGCCGGTGAGCAGCAGCGTGGCCAGTTCGCCCAGTTGCGGTTGATGGCCGACGAGCAGGACGGGGTCGCGCAGCTCCGGCCAGCCAATGGCGGCGAGCGCCTCTTGCGCGCTGTAACCGATGCCCAGTTCCAGCAAGACGGTGTGGCGCTTGCTGAATGCCGCTGCGGTGGCCGTGGTGCGCACGGCGGGGCTGCTGAACACGCGAAGATTGCGCGGTTGATGTTCATGCAGCCAGCGGGCAACCCGTTTGGCCTGCTGTTTTCCGCGCGGGGAAAGCGGACGCTGGTGATCGGGTTCGCCATCCAGGGCTTCGGCGTGACGCCAGAGCAATACATCCATGCGGGTTCTCCTTTGTGTGGCGCAAGATGCGCGCGAACTCACTTACAGGGCAGAAGTGTACTCACCAGAGTTTGCTTCGCAAAGTCCGTTCGTCCTGCGCGGTGGTTGTCGGTGGCTTGCCTGGTATGTACAATTGAATGCGCCATACATTGCACCTGGAGGCGCGCCAATATGCGGCTTGTATTCGACTGGGACAACGACAAAAACGCCAAAAACAAACGCAAACACAAAATATCGTTTGAAGCAGCCTCTCGCGTTTTTGCCGACCCATTGTGCAACACAAAGCCAGACCCGGAACACAGCCACGGCGAAGAGCGATTCCGCACAATCGGAGACATTGGTGGCGGCTGTTACTGCGTCGTAATCCACAGTATGAAGGATGTGGACGACGAGTTCACGCTGGTGCGAATCATCAGCGCCCGCAAACTCGACAAATCGGAAAGGAAAGACTATGAACATGACCTAGGAAATCGGCAATCCGCCGCCGCTCACCGAAGAGCTGAAACGCGAAATAGAAGCCCTGAAAGCGATGCCGGACAGCGAAATTGATTACACGGACATCCCGAAAATGACGAAGGAGGATTTCGCCAATATGGTGCGCAATCCGTGGTATAAGCCCAAAAAGATACCCGTCACCATCCGCATGGATTCCGATGTGCTCAGTTGGCTGCGTAGCGGAGGCAAGGGCTACCAGACCCGCGCAAATAGCATCCTGAAACATGCAATGATGCAGGCATTGCGCCGCTCTTAATAAATCCGCCAAAGGCGGCGCGCTACGCACGAGGATGTTGCAAGGCGTGAATTGGCCGGGTTCCTGGGAATTGCGAAGCAGGACGAAAACCGCCGTTGCTGGGCGTCCTGCAAAAACGCAAATAGCGGCGTTCTCTCGTCGTTCTGCCTTTGTGGGTTATTTGTTGTAGAGGCGGTCTTCTGCCGTGGTTTCGCGCCAGGCGGCTTCGTCGGCGCGGGCGGGCAGGTCGAGGTCGGCGGGGGTGGCGTCGGGCGCGTCCACCCATTCGCGCAGCAGCGGGCCGCCGTTGATGAGGTCGATGGCCAGACGGTCGTGCTCGTATTCGTAGGCGAAGTTTTCCCGCCAGATGGGGTAGTCCGGACGCAGGCGGCGCAGCGCGCGCAAGGCCAGCGCGATGAGCCGCCACGGGCGGAAGGCGTTGGGCACGTAATGCGTGGCGTCTTCGGTGTGAATCTGAAAGCCGCCGCAAAGTTGCCCGACGTGTTTGTGGAAGCAGGGTTCAAAATGCAGCGGACGCAAGCGGCAGCCCTGCATCCATTCGGGGGCGATTTCCTGCATGGTCGCCAGCCAGCGGCGCGGTTCCAGCCCCGGCGCGCCGATGACTTCCAGCGGGCGCGTGGTGCCACGGCCTTCGGACAAGGTCGTGCCTTCAATCATCACCGTGCCGGCATAGGCGCGCGCCATGCCCAGCGAGGCGGCGTTCGGGCTGGGGTTGAGCCAGCCGCGTTCCATGGGCCAGCCGTAGCCGGGGGCGTCGTTCGGATTCCAGCCGCGCATGGGGATGACGGTCAGCTCCACATCCAGACGCAGCGTGCGCACAAACCAGCGCGCCATCTCGCCCAGCGTCATGCCGTGGCGCATCGGCAGCGCACCGGCACCGACGAAACTTTCCCATCCGGCGCGCAGGCGCAGCCCTTCAACGATGCGTCCGGCGGGGTTGGGACGGTCGAGCACCCACAGCGCCTTGCCGTGTTTGGCGCAGGCTTCGAGCAGATAGCGCAGCGTGGTGAGAAACGTGTAGATGCGGCAGCCGAGGTCTTGCAGGTCGAAGAGCAGCACGTCCCAGCCGCTCATCATCGCGGCAGTGGGGCGGCGCACGCGCCCGTAGAGGCTGTGGACGGGAATGCGGTAATCGGGGTCGATGTAGTCGTCGGATTCCACCATGTTGTCCTGCTTTTCACCGCGCAGACCGTGCTGCGGGCCGAAGGCGGCGGTCAGTTGCACTTCGGGCAGCGCGGCGATGGCGTCCAGCGCGTGCGCCAGTTCGCGGGTGACCGAGGCCGGATGCGCCATCAGCGCAACCTTCCGCCCTTTCAGCGGGCGGCGCAGTTCCGGCGAGGTAAGCAGGCGTTCAAGACCAGTTTGCATGATGGCAAAAGAGGAAAACGGCAAACGCGCGGATTGTACCCTGTCCCCGCAGCAGCGCCGCTGCGGGCGCGTTCAGCCGAACATCTGGGCGAGCGCGGCCATGAGGAAGAAACCGGCAAACAACCCCCGCACGCTGGCGGCGCTGTCTTGCGCGCGCGCTTGCGGCAGCAGTTCATGCCCGGCGGCGAAGAACATGGCTCCGGCAGCCGCGGCCAGCGCCAGCGGCAGCGCATTGCTCAGCCAGTGGGCGGCAAGGGCGGCCAGCACTGCGGCGGCAGGTTCTACCAGACCGGAGAGGGCGGCGAGCGCCACCGCTGCCGCGCGCCGCATTCCGGCCAGATGCAGCATGGCGGCGATGAGCAAACCTTCGGGAAGGTTTTGCAGCGCAATGCCCAGGGCGACCCCACGGGCGCTCTCGCCCGCTTGCGCCGCAATGCCCACTGCCGTGCCTTCGGGCAGATTGTGCAAGGCCAGCGCCAGCACGAACAAGGTGACAGAGGCGCGCCGCGCTTGTCCGCCTGCCGTCTCAATCTGATGGGCGTGGGGCAGGACTTTGTCCAGCGCGTGCATCAAGCCGCCGCCGACCAGCACGGCCAGCACGAGGAAGGGCAAGGCGGCGGGCGCGGCGTAGAGATGGCGCATTTCCTGCCAGGCGGGGACGAGCAGGGAAAAGACCGAGGCGGCGAGCATCACGCCCGCGCCCGCGCCGAGCAGCCCCGCCTGCGT
>JAFSWK010000028.1 GCA_017444505.1 Rhodocyclaceae bacterium
AAGCGCCGCCGCCCGCCGCGCACCTGCCCGCCTGGTTGCCCGAAGAACTGCGCGACACCCGCCCGCTGCCCGACCGCGACCGCCTCCCCGACGCCCTGCGCCGCCCCCGTCCGCAGCCCGCAGCGTGGGACGACGACGAACTGCCCGCCGACGAGAACGATGCCGCCTTTATCGCCCGCATGATGCGCGACGTTGCCCCGCTGCGCGAAACAGGCCGCATCGTCCCCGAAAAGCCGCGCCCCGCGCCCCTCGCCCGCAAACGCGCGGAAGACGAACAGGCCGCCTTGCACGAGAGCCTCGCCCCGCTGGACTTGATTGACCGGCTGGACGCCGGCATCGACGCCAGCTTTCTGCGCCCCGGCATTGCCCGCCGCGTGCTGCACGACTTGCGCCGTGGCCGGTACAGCGTGCAAGGCGAACTGGACTTGCACGGCCTCACACGCGACAGCGCCCGCGCCGCGCTGGCGCATTTTCTCGTCACCAGCCTGCGCCAGGGGCTGCGCTGCGTGCGCGTCATTCACGGCAAAGGTCTGGGTTCGCCGGGCGGCCATTCCATCCTCAAACAACTCTCACGCGGCTGGCTGGCGCAGCGGGAAGAAATCCTCGCCTTCTGCCAGGCGCGCCCCACGCAAGGCGGCGACGGCGCGCTGCTCGTGCTGCTGCGCGCCAAAAACGCCCGCACCCCCCGCCCATAAAAACCCACCCACCGCGTTTTCCGTGGCGCGGACGGCGGGTTTTTTGCGCGCGGCGTTTCCGTTAGCACGATGCGGTAGGGGCTTGATTTATCAAGCCCAAAACGGTTGCGGGTGCGCGGTGGGGCATGACGGGGTGCGATGGGTGCGGCGGGGCATGTAACCGGCGGTAGTGATGGGAGAAACGGCGTGAGCGCGATGAATTGTGCCACGTCGCCGCTGGCGCGCGATGCGCTCAGAAAATCCAGTGCAGCAGCCAGTACAAAACGCCTGACAGCAACATCGCCGCCGGTAGCGTCAGCACCCAGGCGAGCAGCATGTTGCGGATGGTCGTGCCGTGCAGCCCCGAGCGGTTCGCCGCCATCGTCCCCGCCACACCCGAAGACAGTACATGCGTGGTCGACACCGGCAGGCCAAACACGTCGGCAGCGCCAATCGTGGTCATCGCCACAAACTGCGCCGAGACACCTTGCGCGTAGGTCATGCGTTCCTTGCCGATTTTTTCCCCTACGGTGCGCACCACGCGCTTCCAGCCCACCAGTGTGCCCAAGCCCAGCGCGATGGCTACCGCCAGTTTGACCCACAAGGGGATGAATTTGGTGGTGCGGTCGATTTCCTTGCGGAAGGCTTTGAGTTGCCCGCGCGTCTGCCCGTCAAAGGCGGCGGGCAAGTGCTTTTCCATGAGGCGGATGGCTTCCGAGGTCAGATACATGTCATTGCGGATTTGCAGCACTTGCGCCGGCGGCACGCCTGCCACCGAGCCGTATTGCTCCACCTGCGCGCGCACGTAATCCATCATCGCCGAGAGCGCCGCCAGTTCTTCAGGCCGCACCACACGCTGGCTGCGGTTTTCCACATAGCGCGTGAGCACCGTGCGCGGATGTTCGCCCACCGGCAAATGCAGCGGCACGCCTTCGGCAGCCATCGACTGCTGCGCGGCCTCGGCAATCGCCACCAGACGCGGCGTATCGGCTTCGGAGACCGTGCGATCCAGCGCATAGGCCAGCGGCAGCGTGCCGACCAGAATCAGCATAATCAGCCCCATGCCCTTTTGCCCGTCGTTGGAGCCGTGCGCGAACGAGACGCCAGTACAGGTCAGCACCAGCAGCGCGCGAATCCACATCGGCGGCGGCGTATTGCCGCGCGGCGCTTCATACAGCGCACGGTTGCGCACCAGCACGCGCAGCGCCAGCAGCAGCAAGGCCGCAGCCACAAAACCGACCACCGGCGAAAACAGCAGCGCATAGCCCGCCTTCACCGCCTGCGACCAATCCACGCCGCTGAGCACCCCGCGCCCGCTCATCAGCGCGTTGGCAATGCCCACGCCGAGAATGGAACCAATCAAGGTGTGCGAAGACGATGCCGGCAAGCCCAGCCACCATGTGCCCAGGTTCCAGGCGATGGCCGAAATGAGCATGGCAAAGACCATAATCAGCCCGCCTGAGCCTGCATCGACATTGAGCACCAGCTCTAATGGCAAAAGCGCGATGATCCCGAAGGCCACCGCGCCAGTCGATAACATCACGCCGAGAAAGTTGAATATCCCCGACCAGACCACCGCGACCAGCGGCGGTAGCGAGTGGGTGTAAATCACCGTGGCCACCGCGTTGGCCGTGTCGTGAAAGCCGTTCACAAACTCAAAGCCCAGCGCTATCAGCAAGGCCAGCACCAGCAGCAGCATCGGCAACCAGGAGGTGATTTCGGTGGCCGAAGCGCGCACATCCGTCACCAGCCCGTAGCCCGCGTAGGCCACTGCGACCAGCAACAACACGCAAAACCCGATCACAGCCGCCGGACTGTGTGTTACGTCCAGCAAACCGTATGAAGCCGGTTCCGGTTCAGCCGAAGGCTCTGCCGGGACTCGGAGAACTGACATTTGGTACGACACCTGTGGCAGCAGAAACAGAATCCCGCAAGGATACCGCAGAACACCCCGCGCGCGGAACTCCAAACCCCACCCGCGCCCGTGCGCACCTACAGTCCGTCGGCCATCGCCACCGTGGTGCGGTTGACCGGACTGTTGCGCAAATACGCCTGAATGCCGCGCAGGATGGCGTCGGCCATTTTTTCCTGATAGGCGCGGTCTTTCAGCCGCAGCTCTTCTTGCGGATTGCTGATAAAGGCGGTCTCAACCAGGATGGACGGAATGTCCGGCGAGCGCAGCACGGCAAAGGCGGCTTGCTCTACCTTCGGCTTATGCAGACGGTTTAGCCCGCCCAGTTCGGTGAGCACGGCGCCGCCCAGTTTCAGGCTGTCGTTAATCGTTGCCGTCTGCGACAAATCCAGCAGCGTGCGCGCCAGATGCCCATCTTGCGCGGCGATATTGACGCCGCCAATCAAGTCCGCATCGTTTTCCTTTTGCGCCAGCCACTTGGCCGCCGTGCTGGAGGCGCCGCGTTCCGAGAGCACATACACCGAACTGCCGCTGGCATCGGGGCGCACGAAAGCATCGGCGTGCACGGAGACAAACAAATCGGCCTTGGCGCGGCGCGCCAGCGCCACGCGCTGATGCAGCGGCACAAAGTAGTCGCCCTTGCGGGTGAGCACGGCGCGCATGTCCGGGCGGGCGTCGATTTTCTTTTGCAGAATGCGCGCAATGGCCAGCGCCACCTGCTTTTCGTGCGTGCCACGGGCACCGATGGCACCGGGGTCTTCGCCGCCGTGACCGGCATCGACCACGATGGTGTAAAAACGTTTGGCGCGCGCCGGCGGCTGTTTGCCCCCTTTCTTGCCCGAAGAGGGTGCATCGCGCCCCTTGCCACCCTCGGCGGCATCCGTCGGCGAGAATTTTTCAATCAGCGCCAGCAGCGGGTCGGGCGGATTCGCCGGATAAATATCGACCACCAGACGGTGTCCATAATTGGCGATGGGTTTGAGCATGAACAACTGCGGCTTGACCTCGGTTTTCAGGTCAAAGACGATGCGCACCACGCCGGGGCGAAAATCGCCCACGCGGATGCGCTGCACCAGCGGGTCATCCTTCAGCACCTTTTCGGGCAGCGAGCGCAACACCGAATCAAGCGTCACATCCTGCAAATCGACTACCAGACGGTCCGGCCCGCGCAGCACCATCGAAGTGAATTTCACATCTGCCGCGCTCTCCAGTGTGACGCGCGTATATTCTTCCGCCGGCCAGACGCGCGCGGCCACCATGCGCGCCGCCCCCGCTGCCATGCCCACCGGAGAAACCATCATGGCCAGCACCGCGCCCGCACAGCGGAACAAACCGCGCCGGGTCATGCCCGCCGCAGGCCGTTCACCAGACGGCATCAGGACAGAAGAGGAAGGGGCAGACTGGTCAGACATTCGGTTCCTGTCAAACTCTCTGCGCGCAACGCAGCGTGGCGCGTATTATCCTGAATTTCCAGAAAAATTTCGATATCCGCAGCAGGCACGAAGGGGGCGGCGCGCTGCGGCCATTCCAGCAGGCAGATGGCGGCCTCATTGAAGTATTCGTCCAGGCCTGCTTCCAAAAATTCTTCCGGACTTGTGAAACGATAAAAATCAAAGTGGTACAAGTTTAATCCAGAAACAACATGAAGTTCAACAAGTGTGTAGGTCGGGCTGCGCACCGCGCCGGTATAGTGGAGCGCGCGCAACACCGAGCGCACCAGCGTAGTCTTGCCCGCGCCCAAATCGCCCGTCAGATACACCACCAAACGCTTGTCACGCGGCAAAACGCGCGCCAGCGCCGCGCCCAAGTCGGCGGTGGCGGCTTCGTCGGGCAGCGCGAAAGAGCGTGTCATCGGCGCGACACGGGGCGAGTGGGTATCATCGCGGTCATGCAAACGGTTCATGGCAACTCTCCGCCGGAAAACGCCGCCGCGCTTCTTGCGCTGCGCGGGCAAATCAACGCCTGGGCGCGCGAGCTGGGGCTGGAATGCGCCGGCGTCACGGGTATCGACCTTGCGGACGCCGAGCCGGGGCTGCAGGCCTGGCTGGATGCGGGCTTTCACGGCGGCATGGATTATATGGCGCGCCACGGCCTGATGCGCGCCCGTCCTGCCGAACTGTTGCCCGGCACGTTGCGCGCCATCTGCGTCTGTCTACCCTACTGGCCGCGCGCGCAAGATGCCCGCACCACGCTGGCCGACCCGCACGCCGCCTACGTCGCCCGTTACGCGCTGGGGCGCGACTACCACAAAACCCTGCGCCGCCGCCTGCAAAAACTGGCCGAACGCATTCACGCCGCCGCCCCGCACGGCTTTCGCGTCTTTGTGGATTCCGCCCCCGTGCTGGAAGTGGAACTTGCCCGCCGCGCGCAACTGGGCTGGCGCGGCAAGCACACGCTGCTCGTCGGGCGCAGGCTCGGTTCGTTTTTCTTTCTTGGCGAAATTTTTACCAACCTGCCCCTGCCCATCGACGCGCCGCAGCCCGCCGCCAACCACTGCGGACGCTGCACCGCCTGCCTGCGCGCCTGTCCCACCGGCGCCATTCTCGCCCCCTACCGCCTGGACGCGCGCCGCTGCATTTCCTACCTCACCATCGAACACGCCGGCGAAATTCCCGCCGAACTGCGCCCCGCCATCGGCAACCGCATCTACGGCTGCGACGATTGCCAGCTCGCCTGCCCCTGGAACCGCTTTGCGCAACGCACCCGTGAAGCCGACTTCGCCCCCCGTCACGGGCTGGACGCCGCCTCGCTGTGCCAGCTTGCTGCGTGGTCTGAGGACGACTTCCGCCAACGCATGGCCGGCAGCGCCATTGCCCGCATCGGCTTTGAACGCTGGCAGCGCAACCTGGCCGTCGCACTCGCAAACGCCCCCGCCACGCCGGACGTATTGCGCGCCCGCGCGCATCTGGCCGCCACGGGCAGCGCACTGGTGCGCGCGCACCTGCCCGCTGCGGACGGCGCCCCCGCTTTGCTATAATTTCCCGTTTTTTAAACCCAAACGGAGAAACCCACGTGATTTCCACCGCTTACGCCCAGGCCGCCGCAGGCGTTGCCGAACAACCGGGGGCGCTTGCCCAGTTGATGCCCCTGCTGGTGATGTTCGTCGTCATCTTTTTCCTCTTCATCCGCCCGCAGATGAAGCGCGCCAAAGAACACCGCGAAATGCTCAGCCAACTGCAAAAAGGCGACGAAGTGCGCACGCAAGGCGGCATCGTCGGGCGCATTGCCGAACTGGGCGAAAACTTCGTGCGCGTGGAAGTGGCCGAAGGCGTCAACATCGCCATGGAACGCCACGCCATCGACCGCATCCTGCCCAAAGGCACGCTGAAAAACCTCTAACCTTCCTGCCCGCGCGCCGCATGGTGCTGCCGCGCGCGCCTCCATCCGGTAAAACCACTGCCATGAACCGTTACCCGCTCTGGAAAAACATCCTCGTCTGCCTGCTGCTGATCTGGGGGTTTTTCTACACCCTGCCCAATTTTTACGGCGAAGTGCCTGCTGTGCAGATTTCCAGCGCCAAGGCCACCGTCAAGCTGGAAACCGCCTTGCTGCCCGAACTGGAAGCCACCCTGCAACAAGCGGGTCTCAGTCACACCGGCGTGTTTACCGATGAAAACAGCATTCGCCTGCGCTTTGCCGACACCGACGCCCAACTGCGCGCGCGCGATGCCATCGAAGCAAAGCTCAACCCGGACCAGACCGACCCGTCCTACGTCGTCGCGCTGAACCTGCTTTCCGCCTCGCCCAACTGGCTCACCGCCATTCACGCGCTGCCGATGTATCTTGGTCTGGACTTGCGCGGCGGCGTGCACTTCCTGCTGGAAGTCGACATGAAGGGCGCCATCACCAAGCGGCTCGACACCTCCGCCAGCGACATTCGCACCACGCTGCGTGAAGCGAACATCCGTCACGGCGGCGTGCGCCGCGTCGAGCAAACCATCGAAATCCGCCTGCGCGACGCGGCGCTGGCCGACGGCGTAAAAAACACCCTGCGTCACCATCTGGACGACTTCACGCTCACCGAACGCACCGACGGCGACGGCAACGGCACCACGCTGGTCGCCACGCTCACCGACGCTGCCCAGCTCGCCATCCGCGAATCGGCCATCAAGCAAAACATCACCACCCTGCACAACCGCATCAACGAACTCGGCGTGGCCGAACCCATCATCCAGCAACAAGGCGCCGACCGCATCGTCGTGCAACTGCCCGGCGTGCAGGATGTTGCCAAAGCCAAAGACATTCTCGGGCGCACCGCCACGCTGGAAATCCGCATGGTCGACGATTCCCCCGGCGCGCTGGAAGCGGCGCTGGCTGGCCGCGTGCCGCCCGGCACCACCTTGTACAAAAACCGCGACGGCCTGCCGCTGTTGCTGGACAACCAGGTCGAACTCACCGGCGACCGTCTCAACGACGCCCAGCCCGGTTTTGACAGCCGCACCAACCAGCCCGCCGTGCATCTGTCGCTGGACACCGCCGGTGCCAACATCTTCCGCCGCCTCACGCACGACAACGTCGGCAAGCGCATGGCCATCGTCCTGGTAGAAAAAGGCAAGGGCGAAGTCGTCACCGCGCCGGTCATCAACGAAGAAATTCCCGGTGGCCGCGTACAGATTTCCGGCTCCATGTCCACCACCGAAGCGCGCGACGTCGCCCTGCTGCTGCGTGCCGGCTCGCTGGCCGCGCCGATGCAGATTATTGAAGAACGCACCGTCGGCCCCAGCCTCGGCGAAGAAAACATCTCCAAAGGGTTCAACTCCACGCTCTGGGGCTTTGTCACCATCATCATCTTCATGTCGGTGTATTACTCGCTGTTTGGTGTCGTCTCCTCCATCGCGCTGGCCGCCAACCTGCTCATGCTCGTCGCCCTGCTCTCGCTGCTGCAAGCCACGCTCACCCTGCCCGGCATCGCCGCCATGGCGCTCACGCTGGGCATGGCGATTGACTCCAACGTGCTCATCAACGAGCGCATCCGCGAAGAAGTGCGCAACGGCGCCACGCCGCAGGCCGCCATTTCCGCCGGTTACAGCCACGCCTTCGACACCATTCTCGACTCCAACATCACCACCCTCATCGCCGGCATCGCCCTGCTCGCCTTCGGCTCCGGCCCCGTGCGCGGCTTTGCCGTGGTGCATTGTCTGGGCATTCTCACCTCGATTTTCACCTCGGTCGTAGTCTCGCGCATGATTGTCAACTTCATTTACGGCCAGCGCAAAGTCGCCCGGCTGCATATCGGATAACCCGCCAGGAACCCCGTCATCATGGAATTTTTCCACATCCGGAAAGACATCCCCTTCATGCGCCATGCGCTGAAGTTCAACATCATTTCCGTCGTCACCTTCATCCTCGCCGTCGCCTTCATCGCCCTGCGCGGGCTGAATCTCTCCGTCGAATTTACCGGCGGCACGCTGCTGGAAATCTCCTACCCGCAGCCGCCCAACATCGACGCCATCCACACCACGCTGGCCGAGCAGCAATTCCCCGAAGTGCAGGTGCAACGCTTTGGCACGGCCAGCCAGCTCCTCATCCGCCTGCCCAATCACGACGCCGGTGCAGAAGGCAGCAGCACGCCCGACGCGCACCAGCTCTCGCAACGGGTCATGGACGTACTGAACGCCGCCAGTCCAGACAACCCGCCCACGCTCAACCGTGCCGAATTTGTCGGCTCGCAGGTCGGCAAAGAGTTTGCCAGCGATGGCGCCATGGCGCTGCTGGTCGTCGTCATCGGCATCGTCCTCTATTTGGCGATGCGTTTTGAATGGCGTTTCGCCATCGCCGCCATTATTGCCAACCTGCACGACGTCATCATCATCGTCGGCTTTTTCGCCTTCTTCCAGTGGGAATTTTCCCTGCCCGTACTCGCCGCCGTGCTCGCCGTACTCGGCTACTCGGTGAACGAATCCGTGGTCGTCTTCGACCGCGTGCGCGAAACCTTCCGCCGCCAGCGCCACCTCACGCCCGAGCAGGTCATCAACCACGCCATCACCAGCACCATCTCGCGCACCATCATCACCCACGGCAGCACGCAGGTCATGGTGCTCTCCATGCTCATTTTCGGCGGCGAGGCGCTGCACTATTTCGCCGTTGCGCTCACCATCGGCATCTGCTTCGGCATCTACTCCTCCGTCCTCGTCGCCAGCCCCATCGCCCTCTGGCTCGGCGTATCCCGCGCCCAGTTCGTACAGCCGAAAAAAGAAAAAGAAGAAGCCGTGGTCTAACCCCCACAGCCTGCCCGCCCTCCCAAACAACACGCCGCAGGCACACAACCTGCGGCGTGTTTATATTTGGACGCACCGCGCCTGCGGGTTCCCGTGAGAAGTGACGGGGAGCGGTGTGGGTGCGGTACGGGCACGCCGAGGCAGGTAACAGAGACGACGGTGATTTTTTACCGACGTCCACGTCGCCGCCCCCAAAAGGGTCGTAGCAGGCTTGCCGGTGCGGGCGCGAAAGGCGCACAATCGCGGGCGGTTATCACTTTTTCGCTGCTTTTTCGTGACTGCTTCCCTTTCGTTTCGTCCTGCGTTCGCGCGGCTGCACCCTGCAAGCTGGCTGGCTTGCTGGTTGCTGGTGGTGGGCGCGCTGCAAGTGTTGCACGGGGGGGCGCTGGCGCTGGCTTGTGCGGTGCTGGCGGCGTTGTGCATGGTGTGGGCGCGGGGGCGCAGTGTGCGTTTGTTGCGGCGGTTGATGGTGTTTTGGGTCATGCTCGTCGCGTTCTTTGCCTGGGGGACGCCGGGCGAAGTGCTGTGGATAGATTGGCCGCGACTTTCGCCTACGTTTGAGGGACTGGTGCAGGCTGCGCAGCATGGCGGACGGCTGTTGGCGACCGTGCTGTGCGTGGCGTTGTTGCTGGAATTTCTGCCGCCGGCGCGCCTGGTGGGCGGGGTGTATGCGCTGGCGCGTCCGCTGGCGGCGCTGGGCTTTCCGCGCGAGCGGCTGGCGTTGCGCACGCTGCTGGTGTTGCAGGAAGTCGAACGCGCCGAGTTGCGCGAGGTCTGGAAACTGTGTCTGCACAGCGTCGAACCCGCCGCGCACGATGAGGCTGCGCACAGCGTTGCGCTGGAACAAAGCGCCCCGCGCTGGCTCGATTTTGCGCTGCCCGCGCTGCTGCTGGCGGTGCTGGTTTTGGGCGCGGGAAGGCTGGCATGAGCACGATGCGGCGCATTGCACTGGGGCTGGAATACGCGGGCGAGGCGTTCAGCGGCTGGCAGAGCCAGCGCGAGGTGCGCACCGTGCAAGATACGCTGGAAGCGGCGCTGGCCAGCATCGCGGGCGAGGCGGTGCGGCTGCATTGCGCGGGGCGCACCGATGCGGGCGTACATGCTACGGCGCAGGTGGCGCATTTTGATACGCACGCGGTGCGCGGCGCGCAGGCGTGGGTGCGCGGGGCGAACAGCTTGCTGCCGCCGGAAATCGCCGTGCATTGGGCGCATGAGCTGGTGCCGGAGGACGATTTTCACGCCCGCTTTTGCGCCGAGTGCCGTTATTACCGCTATTTGCTGCTGGATGCGCCGGTGCGTCCGGCGCTGCTGGCGCGGCGCGTGGGCTGGTTTCATCAGCGGCTGGATGTCGCTGCGATGCAGACGGCGGCGCAGGCGCTGGTGGGGGAGCACGATTTTTCCGCCTTTCGCGCCGCAGGCTGTCAGGCGAAATCGCCAGTGAAAATCCTGCATCAACTGGATATTTCACGGCAAGGTGCGCTGATCGTCTTCGATCTTGCTGCCAACGGGTTTTTGCACCACATGGTGCGCAATCTCGTCGGCGCGCTGGTCTATGTCGGCGCGGGGCGCACGGCACCAGAACAGCCCGCCCGCGTGCTGGCTTCGCGCGAGCGCCGTTTGAGCGCGCCGACCTTTGCCGCCGATGGCCTGTATTTTTGCGGCGTGCGCTATCCTGCCCGCTTCGCCCTGCCGCACGGCGGGCACTGGTTTGTGCCGCCCGCGCTGCCCTTTTCGGAAACCTCCGCATGACCGACCTTCTTTTGCCCCCGCCCCATCGCACCCGCATCAAAATCTGCGGGTTGACCCGCGAAGCGGACGTTGTCGCCGCCTGCGAAGCGGGGGCGGACGCGCTGGGGCTGGTGTTCTACCCGCACAGCGCGCGCGCCGTCGATATTGCCCGCGCCCGCGCGCTATGCCGCGAGGCAGCGCCTTTCGTGACCTTGACGGCCTTGTTCGTCAATCCGCAGCTCGACGAAGTTCGCGCCGTGTTGAACGAAGTTCCCGTGCAGTTGCTGCAATTTCACGGCGACGAGCCAGAAAGTTTCTGCGCCCGTTTTGGCCGCCCGTGGTTGAAGGCGGCGCGGGTACGCGCAGGGCTGAATCTGCTAGACTTCTGCGCCTGTCATCGCGGCGCGCAGGGCATTTTGCTGGATGCGGACGCCCGTGGTTATGGCGGCGGCGGCGAAGTGTTTGACTGGTCGCTGATTCCCGCGCTTCCGGACGTGCGCATCATCCTCGCGGGCGGCCTGGCGCCGCACAATGTTGGTGCAGCCGTGCGCCGCATCCGCCCGTGGGCAGTGGATGTTTCCAGCGGCGTGGAAGTGGCGAAAGGACAAAAAGACGCCGCCCGCATGAGCGCCTTTGTGCGCGCCGTGCGCGAGGCAGACGAGGAGTACCCGAATTGAACCGCACCACTGGCAACAGCCCGTTTTCGCAGCCCGATGAACACGGGCATTTTGGCCGCTTCGGCGGCGTGTTTGTCTCGGAAACGCTGATTGCTGCGCTCTCTGAGCTGACGGATGCCTGGCGCGCGGCGCGCGACGATGAAACGTTCTGGGCGGCGTTTCAGCACGAAATGGCGCATTACGTTGGCCGCCCCAGCCCGATTTACCACGCCCGCAACTGGTCGCAACAACTGGGCGGCGCGCAGATTTATCTGAAACGCGAAGACCTCAACCACACCGGCTCGCACAAGGTCAATAACTGCATCGGGCAGGCGCTGCTGGCGCGGCGCATGGGCAAGACGCGCATCATCGCAGAGACCGGCGCGGGGCAGCATGGCGTGGCCACGGCCTCGGTCGCCGCCCGGTATGGTCTGCCCTGCGTGGTCTATATGGGCGCGGAAGACGTGCGCCGTCAGGCCAGCAACGTCTATCGCATGAAACTGCTCGGTGCCGAAGTGCGCGCCGTGGAATCCGGCAGCCGCACGCTGAAAGACGCGCTCAATGAAGCGATGCGCGACTGGGTGACGAACATCGCCGATACCTTCTACATCATCGGCACGGTCGCCGGCCCCCATCCCTATCCGCAGATGGTGCGCGATTTTCAGAGCATCATCGGCCACGAATGCCGCGAACAGATGGTCAAGCTCGCTGGCCGCCAGCCCGATGAAATCATCGCCTGCGTGGGCGGCGGCTCGAACGCCATCGGCATTTTTCATCCCTATCTGGATGAAGCGAACGTGCGGCTCACCGGCGTGGAAGCCGCCGGCAAAGGGCTGCACACGCCGTTTCATGCCGCCGCGCTGGGCTGCGGGCGCGCGGGCGTGTTGCATGGCAACCGCACGATGCTCTTGCAGGATGCGAACGGGCAAATCATGGAAGCGCATTCGGTCTCTGCCGGACTGGATTACCCGGGCGTCGGCCCCGAACACGCCTGGTTGCAGGAAACAGGCCGCGTGCAATACGTCGCCGCCAGCGACGACGAGGCGCTGGCCGCCTTTCACGCGCTGACCCGCGCCGAAGGCATTTTGCCGGCGCTGGAAAGTTCGCACGCGCTGGCGCACGCCGCGCGCATCGCGCCCACGTTGCCCAAAGATGCCATCGTGCTGGTCAATCTTTCCGGACGGGGCGACAAAGACATGCACACCGTCGCCGAATACGGCGGCCTGCAACTGTAAACTTCCCTCTGTTTTGTACCGTCCCGCCCGCCATGTCCCGAATTGCCGCCACTTTTGAACATCTGCGCCAGCAAGGTCGCCGCGCGCTGATTCCGTTTCTCACCGCCGGTTTTCCCGACCTGGAACACACCGTGCCGCTGATGCACACGCTGGTCGAACACGGCGCGGACATCATTGAGCTGGGCGTGCCCTGTTCCGACCCGATGGCCGACGGCCCCGTCATCCAGCGCGCCAGCGAACAGGCCATCGCCTGCGGCATGACGTTGCGGCGCGCAATCGACAGCGTCGCCCAGTTTCGCTGGACGAACACGCACACGCCCGTGGTGCTGATGGGCTACGCCAACCCGATTGAGGCGATGGGCTACCCGACCTTTATCGCGCGCGCGCAAGATGCGGGCGTCGATGGTGTGCTCACCGTCGATTATCCGCCGCAGGAATGCACCGAATTTGCCGCCGCGCTCGCCGCCGCCGAAATTGACCCCATCTTTCTGCTCGCGCCCACGTCCACCGAAACCCGCCTGCGCGAAGTCGCCGCCGCCGGACGCGGCTATCTGTATTACGTCTCGCTGGTCGGCGTGACCGGCGCGGCCACGCTGGACACCGCCGCCGTTGCCGCGCGCATTCCGGCCATCCGCGCCGCCACGGGGCTGCCGGTAGCGGTAGGCTTTGGCGTGCGCGATGCTGCCTCAGCGCAAAAAATTGGCGCTGCCGCCGATGGCGTCATCATCGGCAGCCGTCTGATTGAAATTCTCGAAGCCGCCAGCGACGCGCCGGAAATGCACCGCGCCGCGGGCGAATTTCTCGGCAGTCTGCGCACTGCCCTTGACCAACCGCATGGAGCCGCCCAATGAACTGGCTTTCCCGCATCCTGCCGCCGCGCATCCAGAAATCCGAATCGAAAAAATCCATTCCCGAAGGGCTTTGGCTCAAATGCAAAGCCTGCGAGACGGTGCTCTACCGCACCGAGCTGGAAAAAAACCTCTTCGTCTGTCCGCGCTGCAATCATCACCTGCGCATCGGCGCGCGGGCGCGTCTGGAAGCCTTGCTGGATGCGGACGCCGAGCGCGTGGAAATCGCCGCTGGCGTGCAGACGCAAGACCCGCTGCGCTTTCGTGATTCGCGCAAATATCCCGACCGCGTCGCGGATGCGCGCAAGGCGGCCAATGAAAGCGAAGCCCTCATCGTCCTCAGCGGGCAACTGCACGGGCGTCCGCTGGTAGCGGGCGCGTTTGAGTTCAACTTCATGGGCGGCTCGATGGGTTCCGTGGTCGGTGAGCGTTTCGTGCGCGGCGTGCTGGAAGCCGAACGGCGCGGCGCGCCCTTCGTCTGCTTTACCGCCTCGGGCGGCGCGCGGATGCAGGAAGGCTTGCTCTCGCTGATGCAGATGAGCAAAACCACTGCCGCGCTGCGTCGGCTGGCGCATCGTCGGCTGCCCTTCATCAGCGTGCTCACCGACCCGACCACCGGCGGCGTCTCGGCCAGTTTCGCCTTCATGGGCGACATTGTGCTGGCCGAACCCGGCGCGCTGATTGGCTTTGCTGGCCCGCGCGTCATCGAACAAACCGTGCGCGAGACGCTGCCCGAAGGTTTCCAGCGCGCGGAATTTTTGCTGCAAAAAGGCGCGGTCGACATGATCGTCGACCGGCGCCAGATGCGCGACAAACTCGCGCATCTCATCGCCTTGCTGGATCGCCAGTCGCAGCCCGCCGCCTGAACCGCGCCGCCATGCCCCGCTCCCCGCACACGCTGGACGACTGGCTGGCGACGCTGGAAGCACGCCACGCCAGCGCGCCCATTCAGCTTGGCTTAGCGCGCGTGCACGCCGTCTGGCAACGGCTGGCGGGCGACCGTCCCGAATTGCCGCCCATTTTTACCGTCGCCGGCACCAACGGCAAAGGCTCCACCTGCGCCATGCTGGACGCCATCTTGCGCGCCGCAGGCCATCACGTCGCCTGTTACCGTTCGCCGCACCTGCTGGACTACACCGAGCGCGTGCGCATCGACGGCGTACAGGCCGATGCCGACGCGCTCGCCCAAGCCTACGCCGCCGTGGAAGCGGCGCGTGGTGATACGCCGCTGACCTACTTTGAACACGGCACGCTGGCCGCCTGGCACCATTTTCTGCACCCGCCCGCAGGCACGCCCACGCCCGAAGTGTGGGTGCTGGAAGTGGGGCTGGGCGGGCGGCTCGATGCCGTCAACATCCTGGACGCCGATTGCGCCATCGTCACCAGCGTCGCGCTCGATCACACCGACTTTCTGGGCGCTGACCGCGAAGCCATCGGGCGCGAAAAAAGCGGCATTTTCCGCACGGCTCGTCCGGCCATCTGTGGCGACGCGCAGCCGCCCGCATCGCTTGTTGAACACGCGCGCGAAATCGGCGCACCGCTGTGGGTGCTCGGGCAAGACTTCGGGTTTGAAAACGAAGGCATTCAGTGGCGCTACTGGCGGCGCAGCGCCCCGGGCGGCGCAGGCGTCACCAAACGCGGCGGGCTGGCGCATCCGGCGCTGCGCGGTGCGCACCAGCTCATCAACGCCGCAATCGCCCTCACCGCGCTGGACACCCTGCGCGAACGCCTGCCCTGCCCGATGCAGGCGGTGCGGCAAGGCTTGATGCAGGTGCAGCTTGCCGGACGTTTCCAGACCCTGCCCGGTCGCCCCACCGTGGTGCTGGATGTCGCCCACAACCCGCAGGCGGTGCAAACGCTGGCGCACAATCTTGGGCAAACCTTTTCCCCGCACACCCGCGCCGTCTTCGCCATGCTCGCCGACAAGGACATCGACGGCGTCATCCAGGCGATTGCGCCGCGCATCGACCACTGGCACGTCGCCCCGCTACCTGGCCCGCGCGGACTGGATGCCGCGCGTCTGGCAAACGCCGTGCGCGCCCACAGCGACGCGCCCGTGGAAGTCGCCGAAAGTGCCGCCGCCGCTTACGCCGCCGCGCGTCAGGCCGTGGGCGAGAATGATAGAATCGTCGCCTTCGGCTCGTTCCTGACCGTCGCGGAAATTCTGCGAGCCATCCAGCAGTAACCCCCCTTTTCTTCGTGGAGCCTTGCCGTGCCCGAGAATGCCGACATCGACCTGAAAAAACGCGCCCGCCGCCGTCTGGTCGGCGCCATCGCCCTTGTCCTGCTCGCCGCGCTCATCCTGCCCTCGCTGATGGATTCTGAACCGGCCATCCCCGCAGGTGAGCTGAACATCAGCATTCCCGACATGCCCCCGCCGCCCGAAGAACCGCTCGCCACCGCCCGCGCGCCCGAAGCTGCCGCCGCCCCGCAGTCTGCCGAATCTGCCGGAGCCATCACGCCGCCTGCCGCGCCCGCCGACGCTGCCGCGCAGCAAACGCCGCAGCAGGAAGAAGAAGCCATGCCGCTGCCCGCCTCCGTCTCGGCCAGCACCGAAGGCGAACTGCAACCGCTGCCGCCACTTGCGCAGCAAACGCCGCCCGCCGCCGCCACGCCCGAACCATCCGCCCCCGCCGCGCCGGTAAAAGAAGAAACGCCCAAGGCCGAAAAACCCGCCGCCCAGAAAGCCAAACCTGCCGCCAGCAAAGCGGAGGCAGACAAAGCCGAGCGCGAGCGCGCCGAAGCTGCGCTGGCAGGGCGCAAGCCCGAAGCCAAGCCTGCCGCCGCACCGAAGGCGGACAGCAGCGGCAAACGTTATCTTGTGCAGGTCGCCGCCGTCTCCAACGCCGAGAAAGCGAAAGGCATCGTCGCCACGCTGCGCAAAAACGGCTTCAACGCCTACACCGAAAAGGCCGGCGAGCTGACCCGCATCCGTGTCAGCGGCTACAACAGCCGCGAAGCTGCGGAACAGGCGGCGGAAAAAATCCGCAACCTGAAATCCGACGTGAAATTCTCGCCCACCGTCCAGTCCCAGTGACCTTTTTCCGGAAGCCGCCGCAGTGCCGCCTGCCGATTCTTCTTCCGTGCTCACCTTTTTCGACTACGCGGTCATGGGCATCCTCGCCCTCTCCGCGCTGGTCGGCGCATGGCGCGGACTGGTGAGCGAAGTCATCGCCCTGTTTTCCTGGATTGTGGCGCTGGCCGCCGCCTGGTTCTGGTCGCCGCTGGCTTCCCGGCTACTGGCCGGCACCATCGGGGACGATGGCTGGCGGCATGTGGCCGGTTTCGCGCTCATCTTTCTGGGCGTCATCCTGCTGGCCGGATTGTTGCGCTATCTGCTGCGCAAACTCATCCGCACGCTGGGGCTGCGTCCGGTCGACCGCATGTTCGGCCTGTTTTTCGGTATTGTTCGCGGTGTAGTCATTGTGCTGGCCCTGTTTCTCGGCGGCAAACTCATCGGACTGGCGCAGGAACCTTCCTGGCGCGATTCGCTGTTTGCGCCGCAAATTGACACCGCCATCCAGACCCACCTCGTGCCCTTGCTGCCGCCCGACCTGGGCAAGCATCTGCCGTCCGGCCTGTTTTCGCCGCAACCTGCGGCATCCATCCCGCCCCCGACAACGTAAAACATAGGAACCCAGCCATGTGCGGAATCATCGGAGTCGTCGCCAATTCTCCGGTCAACCAGTTGCTCTACGACGGCCTGCAAGTGCTGCAACACCGTGGCCAGGATGCCGCCGGCATTGCCACCACCGACGGCAAGCGTTTCTTCATGCACAAAGGCCCCGGTCTGGTGCGCGATGTTTTCCACACCCGCAACATGCGCAACCTCACCGGCAACATGGGCATCGGCCACGTGCGCTATCCCACCGCAGGCGCGGCGCGCGACCCCGCCGAGGCGCAGCCCTTTTACGTCAATTCCCCCTTCGGCCTGCTGCTGGCGCACAACGGCAACCTCACCAACACCGAAGAACTCAAACGCGAGATTTATCTCACCGACCTGCGCCACATCAACACCAATTCCGATTCCGAAGTACTGCTCAACGTGCTGGCGCACGAATTGCAGGCCGCCAGCAGCGGTGTGCGACTCGATGACGAAGCCATCTTCCGCGCCGTCTCCCGCGTGCATCAGCGTTGTCGCGGCGCTTACGCGGTGATTGCCATGATTGCCGGTGTCGGCCTGCTGGCCTTCCGCGACCCTTACGGCATCCGCCCGCTGATTTTTGGCCGCGACGACAGCGAAGAAGGCGCACCGCAATGGCTGATTGCCTCGGAATCAGTGGCGCTGGACGTAATCGGCTACCGCATGGTGCGCGATGTTGCCCCCGGCGAAGCCATCCTGATTTCCGCCGACGGCCACTTTCGCAGCCGCCAGTGCGCCGCGCACACGCTGCACACGCCCTGCATGTTTGAATACGTCTATCTGGCGCGTCCCGATTCGGTCATCGACGGCATTTCGGTCTATGAATCGCGCGTCAAGATGGGCGAGTATCTCGCCCAGCGCCTGCGCGCGACGCTGCCGCACGCGAAAATCGACGTCGTCATCCCGATTCCCGATTCCAGCCGTCCGGCGGCCATGTCGCTGGCCACCCGTCTGGGCTTGCCGTACCGCGAAGGCTTCGTGAAAAACCGCTACATTGGCCGCACCTTCATCATGCCCGGGCAGGCGGTGCGCAAAAAATCCGTGCGCCAAAAGCTCAATGCCATCCCGCAAGAGTTTCGCGGCAAATCCGTGCTGCTCGTCGATGATTCCATCGTGCGCGGCACCACCAGCCGCGAAATCGTGCAGATGGCGCGCGATTCGGGCGCACGCGAAGTCTATCTGGCCTCGGCTGCCCCGCCGGTGCGCTTTGCCAACGTCTATGGCATCGACATGCCCACCCGTGGCGAACTCATCGCCGCCGAACGCGACGAAGCGGAAATCTGCCGCGAAATCGGCGCCGACGGCCTCATCTATCAAGACCTGGAAGACCTCAAAGCCGCTGTCAGCGCGGTCAATCCGGCCATTTGCCGGTTTGAGACATCCTGTTTTGATGGCCGCTACGTCACTGGCGACATCACCGACGAATATCTCTTCGACATCGAACAACTGCGCAACAACCCGCCGCCCGCGCACCATCACAGCGGCCAGCTTGACCTCAACCTCGGTGGCGAAGACAACTAACCGCATTCCCACAACCACAAGCACAAGCACAAAACATCATGAACGAACACGCCCTCAGCATTGACACCCTTGCCGTGCGCGCAGGCACGCTACGCAGCGAATTTGGCGAACACAGCGAAGCCCTGTATCTGACTTCCAGCTTTGCCTACGCCACCGCAGCCGAAGCCGCCGCGCGTTTTGCCGAAGATGACGCCTACGTCTATTCGCGCTTTTCCAACCCCAACATCACCATGCTGCAATCGCGGCTGGCCGCGCTGGAAGGCGGCGAAGACGCCGTCGTCACCGCCTCGGGCATGTCGGCCATTCTGGCGCTGGTGCTGGCGCTGCTCAAATCGGGCGACCATCTGGTCGCCTCGCACGGCCTGTTTGCCTCCACGCAGCAGATGTTCGCCACCTGGCTGCCGCGTTTTGGCATTGAATGCGATTTCGCCCAGCCCACTGACATTGAATCGTGGCGCGCCGCCGTGCGCCCGAACACGCGGCTGTTTTTTGCCGAAACGCCGTCCAATCCCTGCATGGACCTGGTCGACATCGCCGCCGTCGCCGACATTGCCCACCGCAACAGCGCCCGGCTGGTCATCGACAATTCCTTCTGCACGCCCGTTTTGCAGCGCCCGCTGGAACACGGCGCGGACATCGTCATGCACTCGGCCACCAAGATGATGGACGGCCAGGGGCGCGTGCTGGGCGGCGCGCTGATTGGCAAACGCGACGACATCGACGCCATCTACAAATTCCTGCGCACCACCGGCCCCGCGCTCTCGCCCTTCAACGCCTGGGTCATCCTCAAAGGGCTGGAAACCCTGCCCACCCGCATGGCTGCTTCCTGCGCCAGCGCGCTGGAACTGGCGCAATGGCTGGAACACCAGCCCGGCGTGCGCCGCGTGTTCTACCCCGCCCTGCCCTCGCACCCGCAGCACGCGCTGGCCGCCCGCCAGCAACGTCTGGGCGGCAATCTCATCAGTTTTTCGCTGGAAGGCGGACAAGCAGCGGCGTGGCGCTTCATCGACGCCACCCGTCTCTTTTCCATCACCGGCAATCTGGGCGACTCACGCAGCACCATCACCCACCCGGCCAGCACCACGCACGGGCGGCTCACCCCCGAAGCGCGCGAAGCCGCCGGCATTGATGACGGCCTGATTCGCCTGTCCATCGGGCTGGAAGCCACTGCCGATTTGCGCGCCGACCTCATCCGCGCCATTGGCGCAATCTGACCACTTTTTTGGAGGAACACCACCATGCGTCTTGCCCATACCGCCGCCATCCTTGCCGCCTCGCTGCTGCTGTCTGCCTGCGGAGACGACGACAAACCCTCGTACCACGCCCGTGATTATGAAGGCGTCTGGCGCACCAACTGCTATTACGAGCAGGTCAGCAAGCGCTACACCCGGCAGGTCTACACCCTCACGACGGAAACCGACTGGCGCAGCCGCGTCAGCATGACGCACGAAGAATTCCACACCCGCGATTGCAGCGGCGAACCCGACCTCATCCTCAACGTCGAAGGCGTCAATCACGAGTTTTATGTGCGCGAAGGCAACATCATCACGTCCGCGCTGGGCGATTTTGTCATCGAGTTCAGCGACCGAGGCAGACTGGAAGGGCAGACCGTCGATTACGTCGAAATCACCTGGCCGCCCTACGCCAAAGACCCCGCCAGCGGCCTGCCCACCCGCTATCACTACGAGCGGCAGGTCATGTACATCCACAACAACAAAATCCGCTTCGGCGACCCGTTCAGCGCCGATTACAGCGGCTATCCCACCCGCCTGGAATACGACGACCCCAGCCTCGTCTGGTACCGCGTGAAATAACGCCAGACGAGCACGCTGCACAGCACGAAACCGCCCGCACGGGCGGTTTTTCTTTGCCGTTTAGCGGGCAAGGCGTGCGGCGCTGTTCTGCTATACTCGGCGCGCTATATATGAACAACCATAAGGAGTTCCCATGA
The DNA here is from genome assembly GCA_017444505.1 of Rhodocyclaceae bacterium. GTDB lineage: Bacteria > Pseudomonadota > Gammaproteobacteria > Burkholderiales > Rhodocyclaceae > JAFZMK01. Next base: position 20,387 of record JAFSWK010000028.1, read on the forward strand.
AACGCATCTTCGCCTGTTTTGCCGCTCTCGCCTGTTTCGCCGTCAGCGCGCACGCCGAGGAAACGCAAGTGGCCGTGGCCGCCAACTTCACCGCGCCGATGAAGCAGATTGCCGAAGCCTTTGAGAAAGACACCGGCCACCGCGCGCAGCTCACGTTTGGTTCCACCGGCAAGCTCTACGCGCAAATCAATAACGGCGCGCCGTTCGACATTCTGCTGTCCGCCGACGAAAAAACGCCCGCGCGCCTCGTCGAAGAAGGCGCGGGCGTGGCGGGCAGCAATTTCCCGTATGCCATTGGCACGCTGGTGCTGTGGTCGGCGCAGCCGGATTTTGTGGACGCCGAAGGCAAAGTGCTGCAAAACGGCAAGTTTGCACACCTGGCCATTGCGGACGCGCGCAATGCGCCGTATGGCGCGGCGGCAGAGGCCGTGCTGCGGGCACTGAACCTGTACGAGCCGCTGCACGCGCGCTTTGTCACCGGCGAGAACATCGGCCAGACCTATCAGTTCGTCGCCAGCGGCAACGCCGAGCTGGGCTTTGTGGCGCTGTCACAAATCATGGAAGGCGGCAAAGTCTCGCGCGGTTCGTACTGGCAGCCCGCCGCCGACCTCTACCCGACCATCCGGCAAGATGCCGTGCTGCTCAAACGCGCGGAAAACAACGCCGCCGCCCGCGCCTTGCTGGACTACCTGCGCGGCGAGCGCGCGCACGCCGTGCTGCGCGATTTTGGCTACGCCATCCCTGAATAAGGCCGCGCCGCCATGCTCAGCGCCGAGGATTGGAGCGCCATTCGCCTGACACTGCTGCTGGCCACGGTCAGCACGCTGATTCTGCTCGTCCTCGGCACGCCGCTGGCCTGGTGGCTGGCGCACACGCGCAGCCGCCTGCGCGGGGCAATCCATGCCCTGATTGCCTTGCCGCTGGTGCTGCCGCCTACCGTGCTGGGGTTTTACCTGCTCGTTGCACTCGGCCCGCACGGCTGGATTGGCGGCCTGATGCAACGCCTCGGTCTTTCCCTGCTGCCGTTCAGCTTCGCCGGACTGGTCGTGGCCTCGGTGCTCTATTCCCTGCCCTTTGTCGTGCAGCCGCTGCAAAACACCTTTGGCGCGCTGGACGGCAAACTGCTGGAAGCCGCCGCCACGCTGCACGCCAGCCCGCAAGACCGCTTCTGGCACATCATCGTGCCGCTCTCGCGCGCCGGTTTTCTCACCGCCGCCGTGCTGGGCTTTGCGCACACGCTGGGCGAATTTGGCGTCGTGCTGATGATTGGCGGCAACATTCCGGGGCAAACCCGCGTCGTCTCCGTGCAAATCTACAACCACGTCGAAGCCATGGAATACGCGCAGGCGCACTGGCTGGCCGGCGCCATGCTGGTGTTCAGCTTCCTCGTGCTGCTCGCCCTCTACGCCCGCCCGCACGCGGGCGCGCTGTTCGCACAAGGAGCCGCCCGTCATGACTGACGCCACCGCCGCCACCGCTGCGCTGACGCTGGATGTGCGTCTGGCGCGCGCCGATTTCGCGCTGGAAATCGCGCTGGCCTTGCCCGCGCACGGCATCACGGCGATTTGCGGCGCATCCGGCGCGGGCAAAACCACGCTGCTGCGCCTGATTGCCGGACTGGAATCCGGCGCGCAAGGGCGCATCGAATTTGCCGGACAATGCTGGCAAGACAGCGCCCGCGCGCAGTTTCTCCCCGCCCACCGCCGCCCCATCGGCTACGTCTTTCAGGAACCGCGCCTGTTCCCGCATCTGACCGTGCGGCAAAACATCGACTTCGCCCGCCACCGCGCGCTGGACGCCGCCGCCCGCCGCGCCGACCCCGCCCCCGTGCTGCAACTGCTGGGCATTGAACATTTGCTGGAACGCGCCCCGCACACGCTCTCCGGCGGCGAGCAAAGCCGTGTGGCCATCGCCCGCGCGCTGGCAGGCGCGCCGCGCCTGTTGCTCATGGATGAACCGCTGGCCGCGCTCGATGCCGCGCGTCGCGCCGAAATCCTGCCCTGGCTCGAACGCCTGTGCGCACAGTCACGCATTCCCATCCTCTACGTCAGTCACGCGCACGACGAAGTCGCGCGGCTGGCCGACACCATCGTGCTCCTTGAACGCGGCAAGCTGCGCGCCCACGGTGCGGCGCAAGACATGCTGGCGCGGCTGGATTTATCCACCGCCCGTGGCGCGGATGCCGGCGTGTTCATCCCCGCCGTCCTGGTCGAGCACGATGCGGCGGACTGCCTCAGCCGTTTTTCCTTTGCCGGAGGCGAACTCTTCGTGCCACTGGCTGCGCCGCCCGCCAAAGCGCACCAGCGCATCCGCATCGCCGCGCGCGACGTGAGTCTGGCGCTGGAACGCCCGCAGCACAGCAGCATCGCCAACCAGATTGCCTGCACCGTCACCGAACTGGCCGAGGCCGACAGCCCCGCGCATGTGCTCGTGCGACTGGATGCGGGCGGCACGCCGCTGCTCGCCCGCATCACCCGCCGCGCCGCCCGCACGCTGGCCTTGCGCCCCGGGCTGGCCGTATGGGCGCAGGTCAAGGCCGTCGCTCTGCTGGACTGAGGCGCGTATAATCTCGCCCCTCTCTGATGCCCGACAAGGAAAACGCCATGCAGCGCACCAACAAATTTTCTTCATTTTTCAGCATGTTGCTGGTCACACTCGCAATGACGGCCTGCTTTGGCAGCTCGCCGGAGCGCACCGCCGAAAAATTCCTCGCCGCCGCCTACAAGGGCGATGTGGAAACGGTCATCAGTCTGGTCGACATGAACGAAGAGCACGGCATGGAAGAAATGATGGCCGGCAAAATGAAAATGATGGTCGAGCAATCCCGCAACAAAGCCAATGAGCTGGGCGGCGTGAAAAAAATCGTCATCGAATCCACAAAATACTCGGAAGACAAACAACGCGCCGGGGTTAAGGTGCTCGTCGTTTTCCGCAAGGACAATTTTGAAAAACGCGAAGAACTCTCTCTGGTCAAAAAACAGGACACCTGGAAAGTCAGCATCATGTAATCCCGTCCGGAGCGCCTGATGGCATCTGGCCGCAACCGCCCGCGCATTGCCGCCCTGCTGGGGGCGGCTTTGTTTTGCGCGCTTGCTGCGTTTTTCGTCTTGCCGTCGGCGCGCCGCGCCGCACCGCCCGTTGTGCCCGCCGATTTGTCCGCCCTGCCGCCGCTGGAAGTGGGCGACTGGGTGTTGCGCATGGGCACAGAAGCCGATAGCCGCCTGATTCGCCAGATTGGCGGCGGCGCGTTTTCGCACATTGGCCTCATCGTCGCGCTTCAACCCGAAGTGCTGGTCGCACACGCCACCACCGCAGAAGCCGGACAAACGCCCTCGGAGGGCGTGCTGCTCACGCCGCTGGCGGTCTTTTTCGCCCCTGACCGCACGGCAGACTACGCCGTCGCGCGTCCGCAGTTTCTCGATGCGGCGCAAAAGCAGGCGCTCGCCCGCGCCGTGCGGCAAAAAGTGGGCAGCGCCTTCGTGCTGGACGAAAAAAACCAGCCGCACCTGTATTGCACCACCTTGCTGGCCGACGAAATCGCCCGTGTGCACGGCGATTTCGCGCCGCGCTGGCAGCGCATCTCCGCCCCGGTGTTTCGGGGCGAATACCTGTTTCCGCAAGCCTTCGTCGAATATCCCGGCGTGCGCATCATTTATCACGCCGCGCACCCGTAAAGCCGCCCGCCAGCCGTCGCCTACATTACAATGACGGTTTCCCGCGACCTTTCGCCCGGAGGGACTCCATGATCGGCTGGCACGTTGTTCCCGTCACATCCTTCTGCCAGAACTGCACGCTCGTTTGGTGCGAGAAAACGCGCCGCGCGGCAGTCATCGACCCCGGTGGCGACACCGCCAAGGTCATTGCCACGGCCAAGTCGCTCAAGCTCACCATCGAGCGCATCCTGCTCACCCACGGCCATCTGGATCACGCCGGCGGTGCCACCGACCTCGTCCGGCAACTGGGCGGCAACATTCCCATTGAAGGCCCGCACGAAGAAGACGCCTTCTGGCTCGACGGCATGATGCAGCAAGCGCAAATGTTCGGCGTCGGCGGCGTGGAACCCTGTACGCCGGAGCGCTGGCTGGCCGATGGCGACAGCGTGCAGGTGGGCGAAGAAACCTTGCGTGTGCTGCACACGCCCGGCCACACGCCCGGGCACGTGGCCTTTTATCACGAAGAAGCGCGTTTTGCGCAGGTCGGCGACGTGCTCTTTGCCGGCTCCATCGGGCGCACCGATTTTCCGCGCGGCGACTTTCACACGCTGATTGCCAGCATCCGCGAAAAGCTCTTCCCGCTGGGCGACGACGTCACCTTCATCCCCGGCCACGGTCCGGACTCCACCCTGGGGGCAGAGCGGCGCAGCAACCCCTTCGTGGGTGAAAACGCCCGTTAAGCGTGCGCCATGCGGCGACGACACCGCCTTTTGCTCCTGTCTGGCGCGTTCTTCGCGCTTGCGCTGCTCGCCGCCGCCTCGCCGCTGTCCCGCATCCTGTTCTCGCACATCGCCAGCCACTGGCTGCGTCCCGAACTGCGCATCGGCGCGCTGCACTGGCAACTCTTCCCGCATCCGCAAATCACCCTGAATGAACTGCGCCTGCTCGCGCCCGAAGACGGCAAAGCCTTCGCGCATCTGGAAGAACTCACACTCACCGCGCGCGGGCTGGCGCTGCCCGACGTCGCCGCGCGCGGGCTGGCGCTTGCGCTTTCGCCCAAACGCATCCAGTCCGAATACTGGCTGCATCCGCAGCCGGAATCGGACGCCCCCGTGCGCCTGCCCAATCTCACGCTGGCCGATGCCCGCATCGACTACCGCGCCGACGAACAATCCGCGCCCTGGCAGCTTGTGTTGCCGCAGCTCGTTTTCACCGCCCCCACACCCGGCGCCGCCCCGTCGCTCACTGCCTACGGCCAGTTGCTTTCGCCCGAACAACCGCAAGCGGCGGCGCTGGCGTTTCACAGCCATGTGCTGCTCGACGGCGAACTGCGCACCCTCCGCCGCGCCCTCTTCACCGCCGAAGGCGCGCTGGCGCAGTGGCAGCTTGCGCCTGCGGCGTATCTTTTGCTGCACGACATGCCGCTGGCCGCCGATGCCTGGCCCGAAAAAATCGAACTTTCCGCGCACGCCCTGCGCGAAGAATCTGCACCGCGCGAGACGTTGGAACTTTCCGTGCACGGCAGCCCCGCAAATCTGGACTTCGCCTTTCAGATGCAGCAGGCGGACGACGCGCTGGCCGCCGCGCACGCCCGCCTCGCACTGAACGAACTAACGGCGGACGAAGACGGCGCTCTGCACCTGCCGCTGCGCGCCTTGCATCTGGCCGTGCCCAGCGTCTGCGCCCGCACGCCGCACCAGCTTGAATTTGCCGACACCGTCGTGCGCTACGCGCCCGAAACCCGCGCCTTTCAGCTTGACCTGCGCGGCGCGCTGGATGCCCACCCGCTGCGCCTGAAACTGGCGCACGACCCGCACGCCGCCCTCCGCTGGCAAGGCGAAGGCACGCTGGCTGCACTGAATCTGGGCGACTGCCCCGCCGCCCCTTCCGCGCCGGACGAAGCCGACAGCAACCCGCTGGCTTTCGTCGATTTCTTCGAGCACCTTTCCGGCGTTTCGCTGCAACTTGCCATCGGAGAGTTCCACATGCGCGGGATTCGGGCGCATAATCTGCAAGTGCATCTTTCCCCTTGAAAAGATGCAGATTACGCATCCTTGCATGGCTACCTGCTTTCTCCTCCCCTTTCTTCGTCTGTGCGCCCGCAGGTGCGCCCTGCCCGCTTCCGCCCTGTTTTTGTTCGCGCCCCCCGCACTGGCCGACGCCCCGGCTGGCGATGAACATGCCACGCTAATCAGCGTGCTGCTCTGGATGCTGGTCATCACCAGCCTCGCCATCGTCGGGCTAACCTTCGCCGCCTTGCGCTATCGCCGCGCCCTGCGCCACCTGCGGCAAATCCAGCGACAATCGCGCGAAGCCCTGGAAACACAGCAGAAAACCGACGTTCTCAACCGCACGCTGCTGCTCGCCGTCGAGCAAAGCCCCACCAGCATCGTCGTCACCGATCTCAACGCCCGCATCGAATACGTCAACCACTGTTTTGGCCAGTTTCAGCAGGCCCTGGCCGAAACCGGCGCCGACCCGGCCTGCATCACGCTGGAAATTACCGAAAACCTGTTGCTCGAAGACCTCAACGAAGTCATCGCCCGCATGGAAGAACTCACCGCCCTCGGCGTGCATTTTTCCATCGACGATTTTGGCACCGGCTACTCTTCGCTGTCTTACCTCAAACGGCTGCCGATCAGCGAAATGAAGATTGACCGCAGCTTTGTGCGCAACGCCCCCAACGCCCCGGGCGATGCCGCGCTGGTGGAAACCATCGTCCCGGTCGCCAACCACATGCGCCTGCGCACCATTGCCGAAGGCGTGGAAACCACCGCCCAGGCCGACTTCATGCGCCGCTGGCCGCAAGTCATCCAGCAAGGTTTCCTCTACGGACGCCCCGAACCGGCTGAAGACTGGCTGGCGCGCTGGCGCAAGTTTCACCTCGGCGCGGGCGCTGCGCAGCCGCTGCCGCCCAACTAACCCGCGCCGGCCTTCCCGTCCATGACCGTCCCCCCTTCCCGCGCCCAGGCAGTACGCCGCATCACGCTGTTTTCGCTGGCCACCAATTTCACCCTCTCGCTGGCGCAAATTGCCGTGGGCATTTTCGCCCACGCCTTCAGCCTGATTGCCGACGCCAGCCACACGCTGGCCGACATTGTTGCCGACTTCGTCGTACTCTTTGCCGCCGGGCGCGCCGCCCGCCCTGCCGACCCCGACCATCCCTACGGCCACGGGCGCATTGAAACCGCCGCCAGCCTGTTTCTGGGCGTACTGCTGGTTGTCGTCGGTCTGGGTTTTCTCTGGGCGGCGGGCGAACGCCTGCAAATGCCTGCCGACCAGTTGCCCACGCTGCACCCCGGCGCGCTGTTCATGGCGCTGTGCACGCTGCTGGCCAAAGAGGCGCTGTTTCGCTTTGGAATGCGCGCGGGCAAGCGGCTGGATGCGCCCGTGCTGATTGCCAACGCCTGGCACGCACGGTCGGACGCCGCCTCGTCGCTGGTCGTCGCCATCGGCATTGGCGGCAGCCTTCTGGGCGTGCCGTTTCTCGAACCGCTGGCCGCGGCGCTCGTCGGCTTTCTGATTCTCATCATGGGGCTGAAAATCGGCTGGCGCGCGCTGGGCGAACTCATCGACACGGGTCTGCCGCCGGGCGAACTGGCGCGCATTGAAGCGACCGTGCGCGCCGTGCCCGGCGTGCTGGACATGCACGAACTGCGCACCCGCCGCATGTCCAGCCATGTGCTGTGTGATTTGCACGTGCGCGTCGCCCCGCGCCTGAGCGTTACCGAAGGGCACGCCATCGCCGACACCGTCTGGGCGAGCATCCACCGCGCCCACCCGCACATTGACGAAGTGCTGGTGCACATCGACACCGAAAACGACCTCGACCAGCACCCGCCCACCGCCCATCACGCCCTGCCCGCGCGCGACGAATTTCTCGCCGCCACCCGCCGCGCCTGGGGCGAAAATGACGCACTCGCCCACTGGCTCGCCGCGCATCCCGAACAACTTCAACTGCACTACTGCGAAGGCGCTCTGGAAGCCCTCGTCCTGCTGCCCGCCGCAGATACCCCCGCGCTGGCGCTCGCCCCCGCCGAACTCTTCTCTCGCCTGCGCGCGCATATTCCCGCCCTGCGCCATCTTTCCTTCTATCGGGAAAATGACACACCATAACGGTTTTCGCCACACGGCACCCATTTTTCCTCTATCCTGTGCAACTTTCGCCCGCCGGGCATCCTTATCCGGAGCCAACCACAATGAAACCCGAAGAAATCACCCAACTCATCGACGACAAGGACATCCGTTTCATCGACCTGCGCTTCACCGACATGCTGGGCAAAGAGCAGCACATCAGCCTGCCCACCTCCATTTATGACGAAGAAGACCTCTTCGAGCATGGCCACCCTTTTGACGGCTCCTCCATGTCCGGCTGGAAAGGCGTGCAGGCTTCCGACATGCTGCTCATGCCCGTGCCCGAGACTGCCTACATCGACCCCTTTTACAGCGATTTGACGCTGGTGATGACCTGTGACGTGGTCGAACCCACCGACGGCAAAGGCTACGACCGCGACCCGCGCTCGCTCGCCCGCCGCGCCGAGGCCTACCTGAAAAGCACCGGCATCGGCGACACCGCCTATTTTGGTCCCGAACCCGAATTTTTCATCTTTGACGCCGTCGAATGGTCGATCGACATGAGCGGCTGTTACAG